>NJBL01000047.1 GCA_005223145.1 bacterium (candidate division B38) B3_B38
TCATCGGGTTCTTAAAGATGAAGGGCTTTTAGCTTTTACATTTCACCACAATAAACTTTGGTCTTGGGAAAGGATCGGAAAAATTTTACTTGATTCAGGATTCTATATTTCAGCCACACCCATCGTAAGGTCGGAAGGTAAGAGTGGATTTCACTCGAGTAAGGGCAACATACGATATGACTGCATTTTAGTATGTCGTAAGAGACCTAGTCAATGGGAGGATGTGAGTTGGTCATCCCTGAAGGAACATATTTTGAAGGATGCTGTCCTCTGGACACGAAAGACGCTTCAATCAGGGATGTTGATTACCGAGGTGGATGTCTTTACTATCATAATGGGGAAAACAATCGAATATTACACCAAAGCATTTCCTAATATAAAACACAAAAACGTTCCCATTACACTTGCAGAGGCGTTGCACGAGATGAAGGATTTTGCCAATCATGTTACCGAAAGTCCCCAGCTAGAGCAACTCCCATTGCCTAAGTCTTATGCTAAAAAAGCAGAACAACTTTCGTTATTTATAAGAGAGTCAAAAGAAGAGTATGAAGCGCGAGCACATAGGACAAAATAATGAGTTAAAAGCCGCTACATTGACTATATTAGCGTTACTGCATTAAGTTTTCAGCATTTAGCCAAAATATTATTAAGCAAAATATTTTTATATAATAAAATCATTAAAATAAATTTAATTATAAGAAAATAAATTATTAATCGGCTTCAAAGAGCATACAAACAATTATTTGTCAGACACATCCCGTCTGAGAACATTCTTATAAAGATATCCCCTTCCAATCTTTCCTCTGTTGCGATATGATAAAATTGGAAACGGTATGTGGCAGGGTGCGTTAAGAAGTAGGGATTTTTTCAAAGGTATTTTTATAACGACATCTTAATCAAGGAGGCTGAACATGCCGACGATTATCATAGAAGGACCGCCGGTGAAGGATTTGGAGAGGAAGCGCCGGCTGGCTAAGGAGGTCACCGAGGCGGTGGCGAAATTTTACGGCTACCCCATAGAAAAGATTCACGGGCTCATCAAGGAGAATCCGCCGGAGAATGTCATCGTAGCCGGGGAACTGCTCATCGACCGCCGCCAGCGCGCCGCCGGCAAATCGACTTAACAATCGCCCTGATAGCAAGATAGGAGAAACGAACATGGAATGGAAAAATTACGCAGTGGAAATCAGAAAGCTGCTGGAACTCAAAGGGAATCCGGTAGCCATCACCTACTCCATTGAGCCGCCCTCAAAGTCGGCGGAGGGAAGATATCGGGTGTGCGAAGCCTTGCTGTGTGCCCGGGATGGTAAGGTGATTGACCTCACCGCCGCTTCCTCCGCCTGCAGCGGCGGCACCTGGCACCTGGGTCTCGGTGAGCGTCCCCGGGGGGAAGGAGCTAAAGCCCTCAAGGAGTTCCTGGTTCATGGGGAGAAGCTCTACTGCTCCATCGCCGCCATGCACCGGTCGCAGCACCTGACCACCCCACCGCCGCTTGGGCTGGCCGAGCATGTGGTCTTCTCGCCCATGGACAAGGCTGAGTTCCGCCCCGATATAGTGCTGTTTATATGCAACGCCGAGCAGGCATGCCGACTGGTCACCCTGGACAGCTACGACACCGGCATCCCACCCCGGACCGAGATGTCGGGCTCCACCTGCCATCAGGCGGTGGCGTATCCGCTGGTGACCGGCGAGCTCAATGTCAGCCTCATGGACTACACCAGCCGGCGGATTAAGGGCTACCAGCCAGCAGACCTGTTGGTCTCCATCCCCTATCACCGCTTCCACGGAGTGATGCGCAGCATCGACCACTGCACCGCCGGACGAGCCAAGATGGAGATTCCCGAGTCCTTTCGCCGCATGGTAGATGCCGACACACTGAGGCAGTTGGAGGATTAGCCGGGAGGCTGCCCCCACCCAAAGCTGAGGTAAGTACCACGGCGCCAGCTAATGATTCGTCTTGCGGCGTGCTGTCTTGTTGATTTGATAGCTGCATCGCACTATTGCCCGATCGCGTTCTGCCTTTAGGTGCGGTTCGCCCGGCTCCCTCAAACACCTCCGGCGCCTCACATATTCCAAAGACATGAGAGGAAATAAAGCTATATCCAATTAACCATTAATCGCCTTCATGGGCGCCAACTCCCCTTCCTCAGCCACCCTCCCCGAGGGCATTCTCCTCAGGATATATCTCCTTCCAATCCATTGGCTGTTATGATATGATTTTTAATAAAGGTAAGGAGATGACTGAGAAAAGACCCCCTCATCCGCTGCCTCTCATCATTATCATTATCCTGGTAAGCATCCTGGGAGGGCTGTTTGGCTTCTGGCTGGGGGGAGGGGGGTATACCTACTACCGTTATGCCCGCAGTCTGGCAAATGAGCTTGAACTCATTGAGTCCAGCTATATGGAAGAGGTGGACCCGGAGGCGCTGCTGAAGAATGCCATCGCGGGAATCCTTTCCACCCTGGACCCCCACTCCTATTATGTCACTGCCGAGGATTACCGCCAATTGTACGAGGGGTATCAGGGAAAGTATACCGGAATAGGGGTCTCCTTCGACCTCATCAACGGGATAATCACGGTCATCTCCACCGTGGAAGATGGACCTTCCTATAAGGTCGGCATCATAGCCGGCGACCAGATTGTAGAGGTTGAGGGTCATCCGGTGGTGGGAATCTCGCGGGAGCGGGTCATCCTGCTTCTGCGGGGTCCCAAGGGGAGCCGGGTCAGGGTGACCGTTCGCCGGGTGGGGCTGGACCAGCCGCTCCATTTCACCATTGTCAGGGATGTCATCCCCATTGAGTCCATACCTTACGCCTTTATCATCTCCCCCGATGTCGGCTATCTGAGGATAACCCGCTTCTCCCAGACCACCTCGCAGGAGCTCAATCAGCGGCTGCGGAAGCTGAAGGAACTCGGTATGAAGAAGATTCTTCTTGATTTGCGGTCAAACACCGGGGGATTTCTCATTCAGGCAGCCAAGGTTGCCAGTGCCTTTTTGCCCTCGGGAAAGAAGATAGTGAGCACCCGGGGGCGTGTTGACCGCCAGGCGGAGACCTTCGTCTCCCAGGACAATACCCCGTGGAAAGATTACCCGCTGGTAGTGCTCATCAACCACGGGAGCGCCAGCGCCTCGGAGATAGTGGCGGGGGCGCTGCAGGACTGGGACCGCGGCCTGGTCGTGGGGGAGACCAGCTTCGGGAAGGGGCTGGTGCAGAGTCAGCATAAGCTCGGCGACGGCTCGGTGCTGTTTCTCACCACAGCTCGCTATTACACCCCCAGCGGGAGGATGATTCAGCGGCAATACGAGGACTTCGGCAGGTATTACGAGGAGGGATTCTTCCCCTCCTCTGAAACCCAGCCAGCGAATAAGGAGCTGTTCTACACCGCAGGGGGGAGGAAGGTCTTTGGCGGAGGCGGCATCACCCCCGATGAGATAATACCCTCCCAGCCCCTGCCGCAGATAGTTGCCGATTTTCGAATACAAAACCTCTTCTTCTCATTTGCTACCCTTCACCGCTCTGCTTTTCAGCATTTAAAGGAGGACTTTAACCGCTTTTTAGAGGAATTTGAGATAGACGATGGAGTCATACGCCAGTTCATTCAGTTTTTAGACGAGCAAAAGGTGGATTACTCTGCCGAAGAGTTCCAGCGGCACCTGCCCCTGATGAAGCTGTGGCTCAAATCGGAGCTGGCCTCCATCTTATGGGACCGGGAGAAGGGCTATCAAGTGCTCGTCACCAACGACCCTCAGGTGGGCAGAGCGCTCCAACTCTTCCCGCAAACTTCTTCCCTTATCAATGCTGACAACCAGGGTGAAGACTCCCTCAATTAACGAGCCTCACATCTCTCATCTGAGCTGTAGTATACAAAGCCTCCGCCTGAAGGGATATAACTTCTGCGCAAGGGGAAAGCATAAAAAAAGCCCTCCGGAGCTGCGGTGAATTGACCTCCGGAGGGCTCTATTAGAGGGGGAAGCCTATTAATGGGGATCGGGGTAATAGTGCATAATAAATCAATTACTCCTTAATAAATCTCCCTCCAGGCACCCTTGACCACAGTGGGGACGCCGTATTGAGTGAGGTCGCCCTTGCTGAAATTCCAGTCGTACCACACCTCAGGGTTACCTTCTGCAGCATATCCTCTTTCTGCAGTGACAGTGCCAAAGAAGCGAGGTCCACCTGCCATGTTAACCTGCCCGGCGCAATAGAGAGCACCGAAGAAATTGTATTTAAATCCTGGGATCAATTGTCTGGTCAATTCATCTGTAGTGGTGGTAATAATAAAATTGTGGTTAATATGGCTGGCATACGCCGGGGATGTTCCAGGAGGATTAGGAACCCTGTCAGTGGTGGCTGCAACGGTTAAGGTTTGAGCATCAACCACATTAGTAATTCTGAATTCCTCAACATCCCAAGCACTCCCGGTCTGTTTGCCGATTAATAGTATATCCCCCACTTTCATCCCTGAGGTATCACTAACAGATAAAGTGTTAGTGTCTTGGTTGATTGAGCCTCTACTTTGGAGGATGGGGGGCGCTAAAACATTAGTGGTGCCTCCTTCTCCCAGACCGGCGGTAGAGAAGTTGGCGGCAATATAAAATATTCCCGATGTGTAATAATTTCCATCGAAATATATGGTAGCCAGATTGCTTCCGTCAGCCTCTGGAGGGAGCTGGTCGATGGTATCCACAAACATGATGCCGCACGACCTGCCATCGATGATAGCATTAAATTGCAAAGGCGAGCCTTTCCCATCTAAATAGAGATTGCCCGAACCGTCAGTGGTGTAATAGGTGCCATACCTCTGGGCTGTTCTTTTGGCTACGGCATAATTCCACACATCAATGGTAACAGCCTGATTTGAAAAGAGATTGGTATGCGGATTTGGATACTGATTCACATTTTGCTCACCATCATTAAGGGGCGGGTTCGCATATTTAGTCTGTAATAAATATGGAATATAATCTGGACTTGTGTAAATACCATTCACAAATGCTCTGAGCCAGTGGTCCTCATTATTAGCGCCACCATACGGAGATTCATCTACATCAATAGCAGCCGTCCTTATTGGAATCTGATTAATAGATCCCAGCATAAAAGCTGAGGTTCCCTGAATCTTCACCTCACCCCAGTGCACCAGGAGGGAGCATCCGTCCCAGCTGGCCCCGGCTCCGGAAGCCAGCCCCGAGGTGAAGGCTAAAATCGGTCCCGGCATCAAAATCTGCTCCACTGTTCGTAAGGCATTCCTTACCTTAGCGGTCACCCTCACCGTAGCCACCGCCCCTACGGTGGGAGGGGGAGCAAAGACCATGAGTTCGTATATATAACACTGGTCGGAGGCATCAGGGGTGATAGACTCGAGAAAATCCTCTTGAGCGCTGCTGGTATCCCGGTTATATTTAAGCACGGGATTGGTGTAGTCGTGGGGCGGGCTGTCAATTACGCCGTTATTATCGGTATCCTCAAACTGGCTCAAGCCATAGATGTTGAAGAATGAGGGGACGATTCCCTGCAGTCTCCTTTTGGCAAAGAAGCTCTGGGCATCGGTCATACTGGAAACCGTATAACCGTTGTAGGTGCCAGTTACATCGGTAAAAGAGGCGGGGTTGTTGAAATAGGAGATCACCCGCTCAACACCCGATTCGGCGATATACAAGGCTTGGGTATGGCTGCGAAAGTTAGCGCCGATCTTGCTCTCTATATCCGAAACCACCAGTATCCCCAAACCCATCACCGTCAGCAGCACCATAATGAGAACGGTTACCACCAGGGCAAAGCCCTCTTCTTTATTTAAAAGAGAGATAAGCCTTTTGTTCTTTTTCACACCGAAGTTACTCATGGTAATTTCTCTCTTAAGTATGCTCAATTGGAAAGATTCCTTAAAGCGATATCGGAAACCAAATCTATGGTCCTGAAATGCCCTGTCTGAGGGTCTCTTTCGGCTGTTTGGGCAGTGAGCGTGATGGTAACCTTTTTCACGAAAGCCACCGTGCTGTCGGAGCCAAAACTACTGGTGAGTGCGGGATTAATTCTCAATGTGGTGGTGCTGGGAACTGCGGTCACAAAGGCGTTATTCAAAATAACACCATCCGATATGTAAACCCAATCGCCGACAAGAAATCCGGCAGACGATTCCACAACCAGGCTGGTGCTGCTTGGTCCCGCTCCCGAAGTAAGGGTTGTCGCTGCATGGTCGTAGGATATATCAAAAGCAGTGACATTGGCAGAAATCACCTTAGCTCCGCTGCCGGGGTCTCTGGTTATCTCATTGGTGGAGGAGTCCCATTCATAGAAAATATTTTCATTAGTATCGTTGAAATCCCCGTCCTGATTCAGGTCAGCCAGGACCCTGATGCCGGTGGAAGATGGATTGAGAATGGGAGGAATTCTCAGCACCAGGTAGTCGGGATTGAAGGGGTCATAGCCGGCCATGAGAATCTCTCTGGTCATTAAATCGAGGGCAATTCTGGCATTCTGCTGCATTTCCGCAATATTAGATTGAGCAACATATACCTTCTTGTTTTGCGACAGCAGGGCATAGATTGCCACCATAATCATGACGCCTATGGTCATGGCAATCAGAACCTCGGCCAGGGTCATGGCTTTGGAATCTTTTAACTTCTTTGCTAAACTGTGTATGCGAGAGCTCATTTTCTCTATCCCTGTTATGTTGACCGTGTGATGACCAGCTCACACTCTTTCAGAGTTCCAATCAATTTTCTTGAGGAAATAACTTTCACCCTGACGGTGGTCATACCCGTAGTGGGAGTGCCCACATCTATCTGCCATAACCTTTGATACTCGGGTTCCGGGTCATCGTAATAGCCAGATACGGGTGTGGTTACACTGCCCACATCTCCACCGGCAATCAAGACCTTATACTTTATACTTTTCAGCTCTTCCATCTTGTCCTGGGCAAAGGTGGTGAGTTTGGTTAAATCGGCGGCGACTGCATTCTGCTTGGCACTGAGCGTAAACAGCTGGACAATAGATATTACTGCGATAGATAACACCGCCAGGGCTATTAAAGTCTCTACGAAGGTAAACCCCCTCTGGGCTTTCATTTTAACCATTAATTTTTTCATAGCTCATATTCCTTAGTTCACTACCACCCGACCTGCTACATTGACATTAACCGCTTTAGTCATCCCCTTCTCATTTATTAAGCTAATATTGGTATCATTGGAGGCCATCCCCCGGGAGTTAAAAACGATGGGATTATCGCCGGAAACTCCGCTGATGGTGACAGAGTGAGTGCAATGCTTTAGCTGTCCCCCAGGAGAATATTGATAAGTGGCATAAAAACCCGCTCCGGTTACGATGGCAAAATTGATATTTTGTCTCTCGGAGACGGCTTTAGCTCTGGCAAGTTGCATTTCCGAAGCAATTTGCTGGGCAGTGCTGGAAAGCCGGTGGGAAGAAATCCATCTGCTAATGTTGGGCACCGAGACCACGGCTAATATGGCCGCAATAGCCACTATGATCATAATCTCCATCAATGTCACGCCGACGTCATTCCTCATTCTTTTCATCATTTCACCTGATAATTATACAGGAGGGGGAAAATGAGACCCTTGGCAGTTTTGAGATAATGAGATGTGAATAAAAAACCAAAGGAAAAATCGTCAGAATCAAAGCTTCCCCTCTCCTCCCCTTTTACCCGGGGGGAAAATCCTCTCTATATCAGCTAACATCCTCCATAATGATACAGTTAATATATTAAGCAAATACCATACCATAAACTGTCGCATTGCCATTAATTGTCGCATATATATCTCCTTGAATATCAACAACTTATCAGAGGACTTCCCTGATAACGGGAGCAAGCGCGCCCATAAGTGTCATATTTTCATTTCACATAAACAACAAATAGGGCGTATCTTTTTATAAATAAAGGAATAGATATGCTGACAAATTATGGCAGCTTTACGCTCTCTTAGTGGAGATGGAAGGAATTATTTATAATCGGAGGCTTTTATGCGCAGCCTTTTCATTATGTGGTGGAGGCTCTGGCGTTTAATGCCCATGGCCAGGGCGGCGCGGGTGACATTTCCTTTGTGGCGGATGAGTGCCCGCTTGATATATTCGGAGGAGAAGTTATCGAGGGTTAGCTTTCGAGCCTCGTTATATGGACGCAAAAAGAGGGTCTCATCCAGATGGTTGAATGAAAACCCTTCTCCGCCTATCTGATAGCTGAGGTCTTTCAGCCGCAAGGTCTCCCCCTCGGCTAAGATGACCCCCTTCTCTATCATATTCTCCAGCTCCCTAACATTGCCGGGCCAGGGGTAATTGAGAAGAAACTGCATCAGCTCTGGAGAGATGGTCTTGATCCTCTTTCCTGTCTCACGGGAGTAGTGGCGGAGGAAGAAGTCTGCCAGCAGGGGGATGTCCTCCGGGCGCTGGCGGAGGGGAGGCAAGTGGATGGTGAGGACATTGATGCGATAGTAAAGGTCTTCGCGAAAGCGTCCCCTTTTGACCTCCTCTTCCAGCTCCTTATTGGTGGCGGAGATGACCCGCAGGTCCACTTTCAAGGTTCGCGCACTGCCCAGGGGCTTTAACTCCTTCTCCTGAAGGACTCGCAGAAGCTTGACCTGCAAATTGGGAAGTAACTCCCCAATCTCGTCGAAAAAGACGGTTCCCTGATTAGCCTCCAGCAGGAGCCCTTTTTTAGGTCTCACGGCGTCGGTAAACGCCCCCTTCTCATAGCCGAACAGCTCGCTCTCCATGAGCTCCTCCGGGATGGCGCTGCAGTTTATGGTAAGAAACTGCTTATCCTTTCTCGCGCTATGATAATGGATGGCTCTGGCTACCAGCTCCTTGCCGGTGCCGCTCTCGCCAACGATGAGCACCGTGGTATTGGTGTGGGAGACCTTTTCTATCAGCTCAAAGACCTTCTGCATAGGGGGACTTTTGCCAATAATATTATCGTAGCTGTATCGCCTGAGGAGCTGGGTGTGGAAGTAATCCCTTTCGGCAAGGAGTTGGCGGTGCTCCAGAGCGCTTTTTGCCGCTAAAAGAATCTTTTCCTTGGGGAGGGGAGGTATGAGGTAGTCGAAGGCGCCCTCTTTGATGGCTCTTACTGCCGAGCTGGCGGAGCCGTGGTGGTTTATCAGAATGACCTCCACCTGCCACTCTTCTTTCTTGACCTGGCGGAGCAGCTCCAGCCCTGAGCCATCGGGGAGCTCTTCCTTGAGGATGAGGAGGTCGCAGGGCTCTTTTTCCAGGAGCTGCCGGGCGTCCTTGATGGTGGAGAGGCAGAGGACATCGTATTTGTTGTCGGCTAAAAATCGATACATCTCCCTCAGGCTCTCCCGGTTGTCATCAACGATTAGTATTCTCTCTTTCAGCTCCATTTTTTCGTCAACACCTTTAGCTTATTCTGAGAATTTCCTTTACCCGTTGAACCACCTGCAGGGGGCTGAAGGGTTTGGTGATGTATTCCACCGCACCCAGGGAGTAGCTTTCCCGCTCGTCCTCTTCGTAAACCCTCACCGTAAGCATCACCACCGGGATATTTCTGGTTCGAGCATCCCCCTTGAGCTCCTTGAGTACCTGGAAGCCATCCATCTCTGGCATGGCGATGTCGAGGAGGATAAGTGAGGGGGTCTCCCGGCGGGCGATCTCTATGGCCTGGGGACCATTGGCTGCACACAAGGGTAGGAAACCCTCCTCCTGGAAGTTGAACTCCAGAAGTTTCAAAATGTAGCTCTCATCGTCCACGATAAGGATTTTGGGAAGGGGCATCTGTCTACTGCCCTCCTTCGGCTGCGCGCCCGGCGGGGAGGGTCACCGTGAAAGTGCTCCCCTTACCCGGAGAGCTTTTCACCTCTATCTTACCATTATGGAGCTCAACTATCTCTTTGACCAGAAAGAGCCCTACCCCGGTGCCCGGGAACCTGCGAGCTCGCCCTCGCTCCACGGTATAGAACTTTTCGAAGATGTAAGGGAGGTCGCTCTTCAGAATGCCGATTCCTTCGTCAACGATACTGAAGGATACCTGCTGGTTCTCTTTACTGGTGGTAATATAGACGGTTCCCCCCTGGGGGGAGAACTTTATGGCATTAGAAAGAAGGTTGCCAATCACCTGCCGTATGCGGTCCTGGTCTGCCCACAAGGGGAGTGGTTTCCTTTTGAACCTCTCCTGGAGAGTAATACCCTTTTTATTGGCAGATTTTATGAAAAGTTTGACCACCGCTTCCAGTTCGGATGTCAGGTTCAGCTCCTTTTTCACCAGCTCCTCAGTCAGTTTACCCCGGCTTATGCGGGAGATATCAAGGATCTGGTTGACTATTCGATCCATCCGCTCGCTCTCCTTGAAGATAATTTCCACGCACTCCCTCTGCTTCTCGGGAGGGAGCTTCAGTCGAAGCGAAGTCTCGGCAAACCCCTTTATGGAGGACAGCGGGGTGCGCAGCTCATGGGAGACATTGGAGAGGTATTCGGTCTTGAGCTGATTGAGGCGGTTGAGCTCCTGGTTGGTCTCTATCAGCTCCTCCATATAGTTCTTATCGGAGAAAACCTTGGAAATGAGGTTGGAGACAATTCGGCAGAGGGTCACTTCCTGGGGAGTAAGATGTCCCTCCTTCTTGCAAATCCGCAGAAAAAGGGTGCCAAATAGCCTGTCCTTATCCATTATAGGGGCAACAAAGAGGGAGCGGATTCCGAGGGATTGCAGCTCTTCTTGCACTTCTTCGAGGAGGGGCTCGGCAGACACATCCTCCACCATTACCACACCTCTGGTCTCCACTGCTTTCCTTATTTCGGGGTATTTAGCCAGGTCGATGGTGATGCCCTTCAGACTCCGGTCCTCAAAGGTAGCCACCACCTCCGCCTGAGAGAATCCCTCAGGGATAGAGACGATGGAGCAGCGAGAAACATTGATGTAAGTAGCTAACTTCTCCACTGTAAGCTGAAGAATCTCCTCGGAACTCAAGGGAGTGCAGATGATGTGAGATATCTCCTCCAGAATGTCAAGCATATCTTTTTTCGGCATGCTGCTTATAACCTCTTTTCTGGAGATAAATTATATTTATATATTAGCATAAATCTCTTTACAATTAAAGGGTTACATAAAAAGAAATTAGGGGGCTTTTCGGGGGTTCTGTTCAGCCAGGGAGAGTGTGGAAACATTAAAAGGTGCTCAGGAGGAGATGCAGGGTTCGGTCGACCTTCTGGTGGGTGGGCTGATGTAGCTGGCTCTCAATCTTCTGAGCCAGCTCAAAGAGCTTATGGCGATAGGCAGAGGGGAGATGATTTGTCAACGCCTGCAATTGATTCCTCAGCCTGTCGGGTGAGGGAAGGCGGTTTATCAGGGGGAGGGCAAAGAGGATGGGTTTGAGCTGGGCGGCAAAATAAAGCATCCTCCCTGCTGGCTGTTCTCTTATCAGCTTCCAGGCAATCTCCTCTTCCTCAACCTGCAGCTGATAGAGGGCTAACGCCTCCTGGCAATTGAGAAAGCCGTGGTGGACCAGAAGCGCGGTGGCCTCCATATCCTTCACTGCAATGGACACCAGGTAAAGCATAACACTGAGGATATCTCTGGTGAAGCCTCGCTGCCCGGCTGCAGTAGCGATTTCGGCTGGCAGGCTGAACCTATAATACTCCCTCCGATTGTGGAGGCGGGAATGGGCGGCTTCGTGCCGCAGAACCCCCTCTCTGAGGAGCTGATTCAGCGGGGCAAGCTTCTGCCAGCAAAGTGTGATTCGCGGGAAATCCTCCCAGGCATCGTAAAAGGAGAGGAAACCCTCCTCTGCGGAGTTGGTCACCCCTGCCCGCTGTTTATCAGCATCCCACAATCTTTTAAGATTCGCCAGAGTATCGATTACCCTGACCTCCACCCAGGGCTCCGGATAGCCTATGGTCTGATAGCAGCCATCCAAAATTTGTATAATATCCTCCCCCACCCCTTCTGGCAGGGAGCCGATGGTGCGGAGCCTGATGGAACTGGAAGCCAAGAACTTTCCCTCCCCTGCTGATTTAAAGGTAAAGATAAAAGACCTCCCCTCTGTGCATTAGAAATGAATATAGGGCGCCTCCCTCACTAAAATCTTTATGGATATGCCCCTACCAGGTCGTATTTTCTCACTGCCTGATGGTACTGAAGAATCGCCTCTCTTCCACCTCTCTCATGGTTGGGTAAGGATATGAGCGAAGACCTTGGCGTCGCCGAGAAGGTTCCCTATAATGCAGTACTCGTTGGGCTGGTGGGCTAACTCGTCGAGCTTAGACCATACTGCCGTGTTAAAGCCCTCTCGTCGAAAGTAAGCCGCCACCGTTCCACCGCCGATGCCCATCGGCTTGGCCTTTGCCTGGTACACATCGGCAATAGCCCTCTCCAAGGCTTTAACCACCGGGGCATCAGGAGGGGTAGCCGGAGCAGCCTGCTCCCCCTGGGTTATGTCAAAGGAAATCTTCACCCCGAACTCCCGCTCCACCTCCTTGGCCATCTTTCTGATTTTCTCCAGCACCTCATTCATTTGATACTGGGGCAGTATCCGGCAATCGATGTAAAAGATGTCTTCTCCGGGGATGGTGTTGATGTTGGGGATGTTGGCCTCTTTTTTGGTCGGCTCAAAGGTGCTTATAGGGGGGTCGAAAAGGGGATCGGAAGTGGGGTAGTGCTGATAGAGCTGGTTGAGCTTGACCACCAGATGTGAGGCAGCTTTGAAGCTATTGATCCCCTTCTCCGGGGTGCTCCCATGGCACTGCTTTCCCAGGGTGGTTATCTTCAGCCAGAGGATGGTCTTCTCGGCAACCTCAATCATGGTTCCTTCGGGGTTTCCGGCATCGGGCACCACAATCAAATCGTCCTTTTTGAAAATGTCGGAGTTCTCCAGCACATAGATGATGCCGTGCTTGCTGCCGGTCTCCTCATCGGCGACGAAGACCAGACCCACATCGTATGAGGGTGTTACCTTCTCATCCTTGAGCGCCTTAACCGCCAGGATGGAAGCGACCAGCCCCTGCTGGTTATCCTCCACCCCTCTGCCGTAGATTTTATCACCCTCCACCTTTATCTTATATGGGTCGGAGTGCCACAACTTCAAATCCCCAGGAGGGACTATATCAAGGTGAGACATTACCCAGACCGTCCGATCATGCTTTTCGCCATGGAGCTTCGCTACCAGATTGGGGCGATTCCCCTCGGGCACCTGCGGGTCCGGGGAGTTGAACTCCTTATACTCATCAAAGCCGATGGTATCGAGGTAGGACTTAAGATACTTTGCCTTCTTCCACTCCCCCTCTCCTCCATTTAAAGGGCTGAGAGCGGGAATGGCGGTGAGCTCCCTCTGGAGGTTAATCATCTCCTCCCGGTAAGAGTCTATCCGGGATTTGATTCGTTCGAATTGCTGAGCATGAGCCATAATAGTGCCTCCTTTCATATAACTTTGTTGAATATCAACTTCCTTAAATTAAGTTATTTTTGCCATAAAAGGTTGGCTTCCTCCACAGAGAAATCCACCATAACCAAGCCTTTTGAAGCTCATTATAGCAGGAGGAGAAGGGATATTCAATTAAATTATCGCAGAAGCTCTTTACTCTTATCCTCGTTGACTAAAATTGCTATTGATTAGTAAAAAGGTTTAGGATAAAATCTAAATTGATGTAAGGTTTAAAGAGGAGTTTCAAGTTCGTTACTATTTATTTTAAGAGGGAGGTTGATGGCTGGCATCCCTCGACAAAGGGTTCTCACATTTATTATTCTGATGCCCCTTTTGCTGTGTGGGTTTTTGCTCCGGGCCCAGCAATTCCGAGATGAAGAGAATTCGCACCCTTGTTTAGCCATCCCTAAATCGGTAAAAATAGATGGGAATCTTGCCGAGTGGTATGGCGAGACGGCCATAGAGCTCAGCTCGACAGGAAATCTGGTGGGAAGCAGTTGGGCTGGGGCAACCGACCTATCCGCCAGGGTCTGGCTTGCCTGGGATGAGCGTTTTCTCTATATAGCTTGCGACTTGCTGGACGACCAGTTCCAACCTCAGGCAGATGACAGCCGCCTGTGGGAAGGAGACTCCTTATGGTTCAAGTGCCTCCCTCCCTCATCAGAACAAGGAACTCTGAGAAAGGGCTGCAGGGAGCTGATACTAATATTCGCTTCTACCAGAGAAGGTCCTGCGGTTAAAAAGCTCCTCAATTATGGGCGGGGATATTTCAAAGCGGAGTGTCAGGGGATAAAATTTAAAGTCCTCCCCAAGGAGAGCGGAATGGGAGCTGTATATGAGTGTGCCCTGCCCTGGGGGGAGCTTCTTTATCAACCATCCTATCCACCTAAGGTATTAAATATAAACCTTACCGTGCAGGACAGCGACCCTGGCAAGGAGCTCAAATCGATGGAATGGGTGCCCAGCCGGGGAATAAATATGTACAACCCTTTGTGGAAGATGGTAAGTCTGCTTCCCCGCGAGGAGGCTCCATCTCCGCCGCCTACTTCGTTTCTCTCATCGCAAGCCAACTTCTCCGCCGTGGTCCACCTGGTGTCCCTCAATGTCTCGGTTACCGACAAAAATAACCGCTACATCTCCGATTTGGGTCCCGAAGATTTCACCGTTTTAGAGGACGGGAAGCCGCAGAAGATTTACAGCTTCAGCCGTCAGGATAAACCCATAACCATCGCCCTGGTTATCGACAGCAGTGGGAGCATGAGAGCCGATATGGAGGCGGTTCAGGAATCGGCCATCAACTTCGTCAATGCAGCGGTGAGGCTGGAAGACCAGGTAATGGTGGTTGAGTTTGATGAGAGGATCAATTTTCTGGTTGATTACACCAACAATCTTCAGGATATTATTGACGCTATCAACAAGGTTCGTGCCGACCGGGGAACTGCACTCTACGATGCCGTTTATTCCACCATAGAGCGATTGCGCTTCCTGCCCGAGCGAAAGGCGGTGGTCCTTCTTTCTGACGGGGTGGATACCAAATATTTCGGTGGCGGACCCGCCAGCACACATACCTACCTCGATGTCCTGGAGATGGCTCAGAGAAATGATATCACCATCTATACCATCGGGCTGAGGCGGAGTGAGCTCCTGGCGGAGATGGTGCTCAGAAGGTGGGCTAAGGAAACCGGTGGGCGGACTTATCTCCTGTACGATATCAAAGGCTTAAAGAATGTCTATGCCCGTATTGGCGAAGACCTGCGCAGCCAGTATGTCATCTGCTATTCATCAACCAATAAAAACTGGAATGGGCAATGGCGGGAGGTAACCGTCCTCACCAAGCGAGCAGACTTGAAAGCAGTTACTAAAAAGGGATATTATGCCCCGCTGAAGTAAGCTCTATTCTTTCTCCTCTGCCCTTCTGCCCTTCTTTGCCTCCAATAGTTCGTGGGCGGCTTCCCGCAGCGTCGGATGAAGTTGCGCGTCGTTCTTGACCTCAAGAAGGTCATTCTGCAACAAGAAATTTACCAGTGCAACCCCTATCCGGGGCGGCGAATAAGGATTGCGCACCAGCGCCACCTTTACTTCGTATCTTCCTATCCATCGGGGGGATTTATAGATTTCCTCCAGCACTCTGGGGTTGGCAGGTCGACGGGCGGCTATCCGAACCACTTCGTGCTCTGTGAGGCGAGCATTCTTCAACAGCTGTCGGACCACCAATGGTTGGGGGTCGCTCATCAATCGCTCCAGAGCCTGTCGGTCTTGCCCTTTTGCCAGTGACATCCGCTCACCCACAGTGAAGTAGTCTTCGAGCCAGTACCCATTCCGCCCGGGCAGTGGTTCCTGGAGACCCTTGAGGGGTGAGGGCTTACTCAACAGACGCACCACGGCATGGAAGCCCCTTTCACCTGCGAGCAGGCGAACCGAGGTAAGCTTTATCTCCCCCATTATCTCTGCCAGAACCGCCGTATCGGAGCAGCTGAAAAGCAGCTCTTTGAACTTGCTATCCCCTCTTGAAGACTTCTGGCAAATGTAGCAGAGAGCCTCGGCGATGGTCTCCGCATCCAGCTGGTTCAGCTTCTCCGCCAGCGCCCTGGTCCGCAGCCCCATCTCCTTTATAGGAATGAGCTCCTTGATGATCTTCTCAGCCAGGCTTCGACTCTCCGGTCTCAGATTCTCCATAGATGTATCTTTCTCACGGGGAAATGGGGTGACCCTCCAGATTCAGGAGGTATCTCTTTGCCTCCAATCCGGCGCCAAAGCCCCCCAGCCCACCATCTGAGAGGATAACCCGGTGGCAGGGGATAATAATCCCTATAGGATTTTTGCCCACTGCTCTCCCCACTGCCCGATAGCCCCGGGGAACACCTACTGATTCAGCCACTTCTTGGTAGGAGCGGGTCTCCCCGTAGGGTATGCGGCTCAGCTCCTGCCATACCCGCCGCTCAAAGGTGGTTCCCCAGAGCAGGTCAATTGGGGTCTGAAAATGGCGAAGCTCTCTGGCGAAATAACCTTCCAGCTCCCTTTTGACGAACCCCCCCTTGAGGTCGTCCCGGCGGAGGGTTTTTATGCCGGAGTCCTTTAGCTCCTGGAGGAACTCCTCCTCACTTCGGTTGAGACTAAGGAAGCAGACTCCTTTGCCCGTTAGAGCCATATAGTGGCAACCTATGGAGGACTCTAAGGATGTATAAAACAGCTCATCTTCTCTTGCTAATGCCATTTTGAGAGCCTCTTTTTTTAATCGCAGACCTCCCGTTATAAATGAGCGATGACATCCACCTCCACCTTCATCCCTTTGGGCAACCTCCCTGCCTGAATGCAGCTCCGAGCCGGCGGATGGGAGGGAAAATAGTGCTGATATACCTGGTTGAACTTGCCAAAGTCCTCTATATCAGCCAGAAAGACAGTGGTCTTCAAGACCTGCTCCATGGACGAACCCGCTTCCTCAAGGATAGCCTTGATGTTGTCCAGAACTCTTCGGGCTTCCTCTTCTATGGTGCCTTGGACAAAAGTATTAGTAGCCGGGTCGATAGAAATCTGTCCCGCTACAAACACCAAATTCCCGTAAATAATCGCCTGAGAATAGGGTCCCACCGGTAAGGGTGCCTTATCTGTCTTAACTACCTTCTTAACCATAAGAGCTTCTCCCTTCGTGCATCTAATTAGAGGTTAGAATGGAAAAAAACACCTAAATAACCATATTGGAGGCCTCGGAGGTAAGATTTTTAATAATGACGGACCTCACTTTCTCCGCAAGAATGGCTTTATCCTTTGTGGTATAGCCCTCGGTGGGGATTGGTTTATCTATTACTACCCTTATCCTTCCCGGATGAACCCGCAGGCTCCCCTTCCTTACCACCTTGTGGCTTCCGCTTATAGCAACGGGAACCACCGGAACCTGGGCTAAGATTGCCAGGGAGAAGGCTCCCCGCTTGAAGGGCTGGAGGCGACCATCGGGGCTGCGGGTGCCCTCGGGGAAGATGACCACCGATTTGCCTCCTCGGATCTGGGCGGCTGCTTCGCGGACGCTCCGGGCAGATTGGATCAGGCTGGAACGGTCGATGCGTATATAACCTCCCCGGGACATGTGCCACCCCATAAAGGGAATTCTGAACAGCTCCTTTTTGGCTATCCAGCGAAACTGCACGGGAAGATACCCTGCCAGAACCAGTATGTCGCAGATACTCTGGTGGTTGGAGGCAAAGATTTGAGAACCACCCCTGATCACATTCTCCGCCCCCTTGACCTCTACCCTCGCCCCCCCGAGAAATAGGTTCAGCTTTGACCAGATGCGGCTGCACTAGTGCCCCCATCTGCCAGAGCTGTCAAAAAGGGAGCCGATTAGAGACAGAATTCCCCAGAAAACAGTGCTGATAGCCCCGCCAAGCCAGACTATCAGGGAAAAAAATATCTCCTTAAAACTCTTCATCAATGGTGTATGATTAAACCCTTAGAATAGTTCTTTTCTCCATGCAATTATATCCCAGCTTCGCAGCGGATGTCAAACACTTACTTGCCCGCAAAAGGGAGCTAATGGTATATCTTTTTCACCTCCGGCTCGGCGGCGGTAAAACCTCTTGCAGTTTTTTAAAGTATATGGTAATTTTAAAGGCACTATGAAATAATGCTCTTAGCTGCAAAGATGGAAAAAGAGTTATTATACTGGGTCTTCAGCACTGTAGTACAGGCATTCGTCGCCTTGCTGGCTTTAGTGGAAATATGTAAAACCTCCGCTTTGGAATGACAAAGAAAAAAGCATCATTTAAAGTTTCAAGAAAATACTTACATGTATAACATAATTAGCTATAAGGTAGTAGAAGCTATCATTATATTAAAAATCAGGTAAAGGAGGAAATAGTGTCAGAAAAAATTTATTCGTTGTTATTGGCACTTTTTATAGGAGCTATAATT
>NJBL01000048.1 GCA_005223145.1 bacterium (candidate division B38) B3_B38
AGCCGAAGCCGGCTACTAGGCAAGTGGTTTGCAGCTCTTTGCTGCCGGGCTGATGGAACACAAGCTTTACGCGGAGGAGGGCATCTTCCTTTATTAAGTAGTTGAAGCCAATCCCGATGTTGGGAAACTGGAGGTCATTTTTGCGGTCTTTAACATCATGCCGCTCATATGAATCAGAATCATCATCGGGAAAATGAAGTCCATAAAATATGTAATTAAAATCGTGCAGCCATCCCAATCCCAGGAAGATGAAGGGCTTAACCCGCGATTTCTCAAAGATATATATCAGACCATTGATGTCAAGGAGTAATCGATAATTTTTTTCCGGATACATTCGGGTTAAGGAATCAAGAGATATACCCAATTTCTTAAAATCTACATCAACCGACAAGGGAAGGTAGCTGAGCTCGGCTTCTATCCCATACCTTTTGCTCAGGTGATAGGTGAAACCGAAGCCATAGGTGAGGTTAATTTCGTCAAAGAAGTGATGCTCGCTCCCCTTCATGCCCGCTCCGGCATAGATAGCTATCTCAAACCGGTCTCTCTTCTGTTGGGCACTCAGCAGCCCGGAGAAGAGCATCATAAATAACACCACTAAGCTGAGAACTCTCATAATCCTTATAATACCACCTCTTTTCAGGTTTCTTGCCGAATAATGGTTAATCATTCCTGCTTTGATAGCTCAATCTCCCTGAAATTTACCCTAATAAATCGGTTTTTGTTTAAAACCGATAGCTTAATCCTAATGTCAGTCTTCTAGTCATTAACTCATCTGGCGGATTATGAATTTTATATAATATCCTTAACGCCCAGTCCTCTTTTATATTCACCTCAAAACCGGCACCAAAGCCAATTTGATAGTAAATCTCCCCATATCTATATTTATCCAGTTCCAGAGTAGAAAGAGAAACAACATTGTATTCTCTACGGTCATACTGAAAACCTGTTCCCACAGTAAGAAACCATCTCATGGTAGGTCTTTTAACCTTGGTGAGGTCGAAATAGAACAGGAAATTGACATCCCACAGGAGACGATACTTTGCATCCTCTCCAATAATACGCACAACATCCTCGCCCCTGGGGTACCAGTCCCGGGGAGGAAGTGCATGAGCTATTTTCGGGATATAGTTGAACTCGCCCTCAAGGCTTATACGAGGGGTGAGGAAATACTCCAGACCCAGTCCAACGCAGGGCACATCAACACGATGTTCTATTCCTAAATTACTGCTTATCTCCCACTTTTTATCATCCTTCTTCTCCTGGGCAGAAAGGTCAACTGCAAAGGAAGAGAGACATATAGATACAGCTATTATGGTACTTAATATCCTTTGGGACATTTTTATAAAATTATAACCAGTTTTTAACATTAAATCAATATATTTTCTGATATCTATTTTATTACCTCGGCAAAGGCATGATTCTTAGCTGCAGGCGAATCCGCCTTACATTCGGGTGGTCTGCAGCTCCTTACTTTCAGGCACTCAGTATCTCCGAAAATAATATATTGAACAACACCGCTAGTCTAAATACACATCATAAGCTTAAAATGATCAATTGTATTAGGGTGCTAATTGAATAATGGGGAAAATCAATTCTTTACTAAATTAATTTTAATATTTCACCGTTATTGTCACGCTTTTAAAAAATAACTTTTGAGTATAGCAGGTGATTTTTATTGATGGAGGCAATAATTTTTGGCTTATTGATAGCCTACCATCATTAGAAGCTCCACATCAATCCGGTGGAGAGCTTCATCGGCAAGCCTTCACCCAGGTATAAGCGGAAGTCTAATCTTATCTTGAAACTCCTGGTTAAAGGCATTTTTATCCCTGCGCTAAACATTAAAAACTGCACTACTTCTCCTGCACCAGCTCTGAATTGAGAATAACCTACCAGGACGTAGGGGATTTTATTATTATTTTTTATATCGAAATTGTAGAGCAATCCTCCGCTCACACCATAAATATTAGGTTCACTATACACCTCCCCTTCTAACTCCAGCCGGGGGGTGAAGCGGTACCCCAATGCCCCGCCGATTCCAAAAGCTGTCCTTCCACCTAAAAAATAAGACCCAAACAGGGTGGTATTCCATTTAGGCTGGTCATCGTTCTCTCCATAAAGCCCCGCTGCCAGCATGAGCAGGAAGAATGATGTGATTAGTACCGCATACTTACTCATCATTCGCTCCTCTTTTTTGTTCTTTAAAGAATTCGGTTGGTTATTAAATCATCTACCTTATCATAACATAAATTGGACAGATACTTGCATTTAAGGTGGGTGACCTTTATTGGTGGAGGAGATGATTTTTGGCTTCCAGATGGTAATAAGCTCGCTGGCAAAAGTCAATGTGGAATTTTGAAATCTTAGAGAGATACCTCAAAATCTGAACTGCAGACCGAATGCAAATCGAAAGAAAGATGGATTAACTTCCACTTGAAAAAATTCTCTCTGCTCTTCTAAAAAGATATCAATATCAGTTTGTGTCACTGTCCTTGTAATGGGTCCATACCAATCATTAGCTAAAAGGGTATAATCTCCAGGTTTGAGTGTCCAATAAACATCTTTTTTAGGGGCGTGATAATACCTGAAATCAGCCAAAATGCCAACTTTTTTCCAAAAGGTAGTAACAATGCCAACTCCAAAATTACTTCCTATTTCTCCAACAGAATCATCTATACTCATGGGAATGGAAACCATGTCATATAATAAATAATACAAATCAGAATCATGCTCATACCAAAGGTACTGGAACCTATAACCCACTTTTGATTCCGCTTCTATATCAGCTTTATAATAAGTAAGACCACCTGATGCGTAGCCACTAATAATTTTTCCATTATTAAACCGGACAATCCCGTTGAGGCTAATCGGCATAACAGTCCAGCTTCCTGTAGTTTCAGCTTGGCTGTTCCCTCGATATTCGTCGCGTTCTCCCCAATAATAATCTAAACGGAACCAAATACCGTGTGATGTCCATAAAGGAACGTTGTGGCTTGACTTTTCCAGCATAAACTGAAAGCCAAAATTTTTACCAAAGAAATAATTGAATAAACCTCCAAAACAAACACTTTTTGCAGAGTGTTCACCCATTTCGGAAATCGAACTTACATTAAGGTCATATTCAGTATACCCGTATGCACTCTCCCAATACCAATATGCACTAAGTGGGTCTCTTATGGCGTTTTTAAAGTTAAGTTGAGGAATATTGGGACCAAAGAAAAAACCAACTTCTACCTTTTTAAAGTCATCCTCCTCATTGGCAACCGTCTGCTGCTTTTCCATTTCAACAGCTAAGCCCACAGAAGCGAAGACAATGAGCAGAGATATAATCATAATATATTTGCACATAATAATCTCAAACCTCCTTATGAGCTCATTTATTTAAATAGTGAATATTTTCTTGACTTATCATGAGTTCACCATCAGTCGAAGGTCCATATATACCCGATGGAGAGCTTTTTCCATATGACACCGGGGAAAAAATAGAAGCGCAGGTCAAATCTTACCATGCCCTCTTTATGTAGTATTTTTATCCCCCCGCCAAGCATCCCACCGCTACCTCCACCCTCTCCACTTATTCCGCCGCAAACCAACCCGCCAAGGACATAAGGGGAGAGTATCCTTTTTTTGACAGCGGAATTGCCCAGAACCACCCCTCCGCTTAAAAAGTATACACCGTGAATAAAGTTAATGTTCAAGTCCCCTTCCAGCCCCACCAAGCGGGTGAGGTTATAGCCCACTGCCATGTCGATACCTAAATCAAATCCTTCTTCTGGTAATATGATATCCCCGGACAGGCTGATGTTCCATCTCGGCTGCTGGCCGGTCTCCCCATAAAGCCCCGTGGCCAGCACTACCAGGAAAATGGTTATGATTGGCAACCCATACTTTTTCATCCTGTATCGTCCTTTCTATTACTGAAAAGAGGGAAATGATTAGCAGAGGTCATCCCCCACAGCCACTTCATAGGTGAATAAAAAGGACACACCATCAGCCGAATCTCCACATCAATCCGGTGGAGAGCTTCGACCAGATACCTCCCTCATAACGTTGGAAGCGGAAATCAAAGCGCATCTTCAAGCTCTTGGTTAAATCAATTTTTACCCCTCCCCCAAACATAATATAGGTAGATACGCCCTCACCTCTGATTTGCGTGAGACCTCCCAGGACATAAGGGCATATCTTGTTAAGGATGATATTAAAATTATAGAGCAATCCTCCACTCACACCGTATAGTGTACGGCGCCAAAAAAGAGTATACACCTCCCCCTCTAATTCCAGCCGGGGGAGGAAGCGGTAACTCACTGCCCCGCCGATGCCTTTTTCGGTTGTCCCATCGAAGAATAAAGCCCCAAACAGGGTGGTATTCCATTTAGGCTGGTCATCGTTTTCCCCATAAAGCCCTGGTGCCAGAAGCAGCATGAGGAGTGATGCGATTATGACAATATACCTCTTCATACTTATTCTTTACAAAAGGTTTTTGTTTAGAACCTATAGCTTAATGCTAATCTGTTAGTTTGCACCTCATCGCCTGCAAAGTAGTGGGTTTTATATATGAGCCTTAACGCCCAGTCCTCTTTTATATTCACCTTAAAACCGGCACCAAAATTAATCATTTAAAACCAGAAAATCCCATATCCATATTCATACTGTTCCAGAGTTTCAAGGAGGACATAAGTGCTTTCTGCACGGTCATACTGAAAACCTGTGCCCACGGTGAGAAACCATCTCATGGCAGGTTTTTTAATCTTGGTGATGTCGAAATAGAAAAGGAAATTTATGCCCCAGAGGAGGCGATATTTTTGCTCCTCCCCAATGAAGGTTATATCCGACCAGTCCCATGGGAAGTGCTGGAATGAAGGAAGTGCATGGGCTGTGTGTGGGAGATAGTTGATCTCGCCCTCAATGCTGATGCGGGGGATTAAATAGTACTCCAGACCAAACCCATAACTTGATACATCGAAATAAAATGGTCGAATTTCAGTCTCTGAGCCGTTACCTCCTGCCCCGAAATAACCGCTTATCTCCCACTTTTTATTGTCCTTCTCCTCCTGAGCATACAGCTCATTCCCCCAGCAGAAGAGACAGATAGCTGTGCTTAGTATGGCTGTGAAAATTTTCATGGAGACTTTGGCTATTTCTTAGCCTATTTTTAAAATTAACCGCCTCCTGAAACGGTACATTTTAAGTTTATCACCGTCTTTTCCTATTTTCAAGAGAAAAATTCAATGAAATTGCATTTTTATCATGAGCGGGGCTCATACCAGACTCAGAGTGATATTTTTCTGCAATTTTTCTCTCTTTGGTCAAATGATGGGAGAAAACAGACAGACCATAGATAAAAATTTTTGGGGTAGAATGCCCTGCAGATAATTATTGAAAAAATAT
Organism: bacterium (candidate division B38) B3_B38; assembly: GCA_005223145.1. Classification (GTDB taxonomy): domain Bacteria; phylum Acidobacteriota; class B3-B38; order Guanabaribacteriales; family B3-B38; genus Guanabaribacterium. The sequence goes on from NJBL01000048.1 coordinate 5,389, forward strand.
TAACCGGCTTTAAACTGCAAAAGAACCGAAGGAACCTTCGGCAGCGGCTGTAAGAGAAGAAGAATCTTTTAACGAGGAAATGGTCATCATTTCAGTCGGGCGAGTATCTTCGCTCGACCTTTTTAATTGTTAGTGCCTCTTTTGATTTTTCTATTAGGATTTAAATTGTGAAGCTTTTATAAGATTATAACCGGTTAATCCTGCAAACTTCTATAACCTCTTCAACAAACCCGTCCTTTCATTAAACTCCTCGACCAAGCGATCGATTTCGCTCGCTTTTGATTGAATTCTCTTCCAGTAATCCGGATAGTCATACCACTGGGCGTTGAGCTCATCGACTTCCCGCCCCTGCTGCTCAATCCAGGTGAAGTATTTGAGGTTGTGAATCCGCTTCCTGTCGTAGTAGCTGAGTTCCATCATGTTATCAATTAGCACGCCCATGAGATAACGGTGGTAGTCTCTCACAGCCTCCAGCTCCGTATACTCACCGTGTGTTTTCTGTAGCTGCTTCAATCGACTTCGGTAGAGTTCCATTGAATCGGTAAACACAGTAAGTACCACATCCTTGCTGGTGAGTTCATAGTATCTGGAAAACTTGATGGCTGCCAGCAAATTGCCCACACTGGAAATTCCCAGCAGGGGAAGGGCATTGATGGTTTTTTGGGGTATACCCTGTTTTTTCAGGTAGTCTTTTCCGGCGAGTTCGTTGAAGAGTCGTATTAGGTTCATACAGTTGTTGTCGTCAACGGCGATGACAATGTCAGTGTTGCGCAGGTTATGTATCCAGGGCACATGTTTGTCGCCGATGCCCTCAATCCGATGAGCTCCGAAGCCGTTGAGCAGCAGAGTGGGGCACTGCAAAGCCTCTGCGGCGGCGATTTTGCTGGTGGGGAACCTCTCTTTGAGGTAATCCCCGCAGCCCAGCGTGCCCGCAGACCCCGTGCACAGCACCACGCCGGCGCAGCGGTCATCCCTGGACATGACCCGCCTGAGCACCTCCTCCATGGCGTGTCCGGTCACCTGGTAATGCCAGAGGTAGTTTCCAAACTCGTCAAACTGGTTGAAGATGACGATGTCGCTTCTCGTTTTCCGAAGCTCCCGGCACTTGTCATAAATCTCCTTGACATTGCTTTCACCGCCCGGGGTGGTGATCACCTCGCCGGCAACGGTGGAGAGCCACTCAAATCGCTCCTTGCTCATCTCCTCCGGCAGAATGGCGATAGATTCACAGCCCAGCAAAGTGGCAATGTAGGCGCCCCCGCGGCAGTAATTTCCTGTGGATGGCCAGACCGCTCTTTGAGAGGTGGGGTCGAACTGACCGGTGATGAGCCGTGGGACCAGGCACCCAAAGGTGGCCCCCACCTTGTGAGAGCCGGTGGGAAACCATTTGCCGACCAGAGCGATGATGCGGGCATCAACACCAGTCATCTCTTTGGGGAGTTCTATATAATTGACGCCCCCGAATAGTCCTCCCCGGGGAATGGGCTGGTTCTTCCAGGTGACCCTGAATAAATTGTATGGGTTTATATCCCACAGGCTGATATGCATGAGCTTGGCTTTGATTTTATGGGGAATTAGTTGGGGATTTTTCAACTGCTGGAAAGTGGGAATAATGATATTGCGTTCTTTAGCTCGTTGAATGGTGCGCTTGAGTTGGGCTTCATTTTTCCTTAAATCAATCATCTTCCTAAATACTTCCTTTAAAGCTCATTTTCTATTAATATGTTTAAGTCTTCCAGCTTGCCATGCAGAACTTTTAAATCATGTTCTTTTAAAATAACCGTAGATTTCAATCCGCCTCCAGTTACGATGCACACCACGGTATCATGTTCGGTGAGCATATGTTCTGTTCTCAATTTCTCCACCGCAGCTAATGGAACGGCAGAAGCAGGTTGTCCGAAAATACCCTCTCCGGCGAGGCGCCGCTGTGCCCGTAGGATTTCCTCATCTGTTACCGCAACGAAAGTGCCTTCGTTTTCTTTTATTTTTCTTAGAACCTCATTTCCACTTGGTGGATACGGGTTAGCAATAGAATGGGCGATGGTATGTGGAGTTTCCACCGATGATATAGTCTCTTTGTTACTGCGGTAGGCATTATAAATGGGAGCACAACCGGCAGCCTGGGCGCAAATCATTTTCGGTATTTTACTGATTAATCCGCAGAGCCTAAACTCCTCGAATCCTTTGAGGATGCCTCTGATATTGCCTCCTGAACTGGTGGGGACAACCACATAGTCAGGGACTTCAAAATTAATCTGTTCGCAGATTTCAAAAGCGATTGTTTTGGAGCCCTCGACTCTCAACGGCACATCGGAATTGATAAAATAGATGCCTTGCTGTTTCCCAATCTCAAGACTGTGGAAATAGAGCTTTCCGTAATCGCCGATTACTTTTATTAAAATTGGATGGTAGATGGCAATGGGATTAAGCTTTTCAGGTGGAATATCACCGCTGACCAGGACGAAGGTCTTCAGACCCGCCCGAGCACCATAAGCAGCCACCGAAACAGCCATGTTCCCGGTGGAGACCGTTCCCACGCGCGTATGCCCTGAACCAATAGCGTGCTGGACGCCTGCAACAGTCCCCCTATCCTTAAAAGACCAGGTAGGGTTCTGGCTCTCGTTTTTAAAGAAGATATTTTTTACACTTAGCTCAGATGCAAGCTTTGGGGACTCTGCTAATGGAGTAAATCCTTCCCCGAGAGATATCTCTTTATCTAATCTGGTAAAAGGGAAAAAATCAGCATACCTTTCCAGCATAGTCTGCTTGAGGATATTGCCTTCGTGTATCTTGCCTGAGGTGACTTTTTCCACCTCCAGTGGCTCGCGGCATATATCGCACCGAGGATTGATATGAGTAAGAGGAAATTGCTTTTTACATTTGGTGCAGATGAGATTTGCTTTTTTCATAATATCAAATTGACTTTATGTATATTGCTTAATCCTTTTTAGCATAGACAATATTTTAGTGCATAAATGGAATTTTATCGAGAAAAAAAATGATGATGTTAAAATCCCTTAAGCTATCTTTGCGATGGCTATGGTAAGCTCGTCTTGGAGTAATGTATCCTGCAGGAAGCCGGTGAGACCCTGGCAGATTTGCCGGATGATTGCCTTAGAAGCTAAGTGACAATGCTGCTGCACCAGCCCCACCAGCCTCTGCATACCGAACTCTTCCCCTTTTCTATCGGTAGCTTCGGTCACCCCATCAGAGTAAAGCATCAGCAGGTCACCTCTCCGGAGTTGAATCTCTGTTTTTGAATAATCAACCTGTTGGAGTATGCCGATAACCAACTGCGTATTTGCCAATGGCGTATATTTACTGCCATGCTCGGTGAATAATATGGGAGGAATATGCCCGGCTGAGGTGTAGACCAGGTTTTCATTATCAGGGTCCAGCACACAATAGAACAGCGGGATATAGGAATCGGCTTTTCGACAGGGCTCCCAGAGAATCCTATTAAGATGCTCAATAAAGGAGGCTGTTTTTGCCGCCCTCTCGCTTTGACCCGCTGGCTGAGAAGGATCTAATAACCGGGCAAAGGTTGATTTAATGAGTCCTTTCAGCTGAGACGCCTGCAATCCGTGCCCCATTATATCGCCCAAAACGATGCCCATGTTGGTGAGCTGTCCATCCACAGATGAAAGCGGAAAAGTTTCCAAATAATCGCCGCCCATAAATTCGGTGGGCAGAGAGATAGCGGCTACATCTATCCCGGGCACGGTGCGCAGTTGCTTGAAAGGGAGCTCGGCTGACAGACTATAGCGGACTCTATCTTTGGTGAGGTAGGATTTGCGGGGCTTTGATTTTTGAAGCATCCCCCTTAATGTCCGATACTCGTGCAGCAGCATATTGCGGTGCTTCCTTTCTTCCTCGGCAAGCTGAGCGAGCAGAGATTTCGTCTCGGGGTAGGGTGAGCTTTCGCTGGCTTTGACATAGGTATTGTAGGCATCTATCTCTTTGCGGATTGCTCTGAGGAGAATGTCCAGTATTAAATCGCTTTTCTTCATTGTTCTGAAATTTCCGCCTTTCTAAATTTTATTTTAAGCTTTGAGCTTGTCAAGTATCAGTCGGGCTCGTTCCCTGGCAGACTGCTCCAGGCTCATATAATCCGGTCCGGGTTTTCGGTTGAGAAACTCGGACAGTTGTCCAATGAGGAGGTGGTTCCATTCATCAGCCCAGTGTGTATCCGGTGCTTTCTCAGCCCACAGCTTGCGGGGTCCCTCGTGCCCGCCTTCGGCTAAATACCAATCTTTCACCAGTTGGAATCCGCTCCACCACAACAGTTCGCCCAGTGGGGTAACTGCCGGCGGTATGCCTATGGCCAGCGAAGCTAAGGTATTGATATGAATCCGGTTTTCATCCTCATAGGAGACCATCATATGCCCCCCGGGCTCAACTATACGTGCCAGATATTCAAACAGCTGGCGGTCTAACTTTTGCTCTGACAGGTCAATTTTATCTGAAGGTTGCCCGTCATTAAATACAGCTTCCTCAAAATAGTTTATATCCATCCACGATTTGACTCCATCCTTGCCGCCACTGCTAAAGATACCTCGCACTATCGCTGAGGCGGATAATTTTCCCTCTTTGCTCTGGAGATGCAGGGTAAACCCCCTCCATCCGCTGAGTCTCAGCTGCTTGAGCTGAGTAAGACGCAGATTATATGTGCCCAGCTCCTTACCCTCAAGAGATTGCAATGGGTGAGAGTAGAGATTATTTATACCTCTGGATTCATATTTCACAGATTTTACCCTCTGTTATAAGCTTAAAGTGTGCGAAATTGGTGGTAAGCCTATCTGGTATCCCCCTCTATTCGTCGAGCTAATAATTGAGCCCTTTTTAATCAGTTTCGGTACGGGCACATTCTACTCAGGCTACCGATTAAAATGAGGCAATTGATTACGCAGCTCCGGCAGGATGAGATTTAAAGGGCTAAATTCCAATCCGCTTTCAGCAGCTCCTCAATCTCGGAATAATCGGGCATGGCTTCTAACAATTCGTGGTCTGCTTTTAAAAAATAGTAGTGGCTGGTTTCCATATTCTGGAGATAGGTTAATATTATCCTGGAGGTTTTTTCCTTGGACCTATTTGCTAAATCAGAATAAAACTCCGCAGCCTTTTGCTCGCCTTCCATGGCAAGCTCAAACAGCTCGGTTACCGACAAGGCAGATGCTATGCGCTTGAACGCAGGGACTAATGACTCATCAGGGATTACCAGCTCCTTGTCCGGGAATTGCCTGGTGAATAAATTCTCAAACAATCCTCTATGCTTTTCCTCTTCTGATTTCAGATATTTTGCCTTGTCTTTCAGGTCTTTATTCTTCGCCATACTTTCAATCTTGGTGTAGAGCTCAATAGAGTCCAGCTCAGCCTTAATGGCAAACCTGATGGCATCAAAGGCGGAAACCTCTTTCCCGATAGACATGGTATGTTCCTTTCTATGGGATAAGTTATTTATATGTTGTCAATTCAGGTTATGCTTGTTCTTATTTTACCACCCTTTTGGAGCTTGTCAAATAGAAACATCTCCCGCTTTTAGTAAGAATTTTTCCAGTGGCAATCTCTCCGGTCTTTTCCTTTCAGCCTCTACCTGTTTATCTGAAAGGACAGGGCTTATGGTGGGCGAATGTTTGCCCACGATGACCAGGGTGATGACCGTCATCTCATAAGGAATATTGAGCACATCCTTTACTTTTTCCTCATCGTATCCGGCTATGGGGTGCGCCACAAGCCCCAGTTCGGTTGCTCTCAGTATAATAAATGCCGTTGCCATACCGAGGCCAAACAGATAGTATTCTCTACTCTTGATAACACAATCAAATTCTTTTTTGCTGAATACTGCTATAATCATAGACCCGGCCAGTGCCCATTCATTTCCCCTTGATAAGGCAGAGTGCATGCTCTTTAAAGCTTCGGGCTCATATACAAAAACAAATCTCCACGGTTGATTGTTAAAGCAGGAGGGAGCCAGTCGAGCGCTTTCAGCTAAGTCCCTGACCAATTTTTCGGTTATTTTCACCGGCTCCAACGAGCGATACGCCCTTCTCTCTTTTATGGCCTGCTTTACATCCATAGAAGCCTCCTCCCAGAATAAATATTTCTAATGATGCCCTAATACCATAAGCCATAAGTTTAAATATAATCCTGCCGCGAGGGAGGAAATGAGAATCAGAGAAGCAATGGTCTCTTTATAAAAATCATAACGTTCACTAAGGATAATCATAGAGATTGCCACCGGCATACCGTGCATAAGCACCAATATTGAGTTTTCCATCTTAGGCAGCATGAAGAATTTTGTGGTGAGCAGAGCCACAGTTGGTAAGAACAGAATCCTCAGCAGACTTAATTTAAAAGCCTGAGCTATGTTGGTATACCTCCTCCCATAAAGAAAGACCCCCAGCATAAAAATTGCTACCGTGGCGGTGGTGCCTCCTAACATATGTAATGAGGTCGATAGAGGAGAGGGGATTTTTATTCCCATAAGGGACAGCAGGATACCGCATAAGATTGATATAATCAAAGGGTTCCTGGAAAGCCTTTTTGCCAGGCGCTTTACTCCTTCCCATATGGTAGATTGCTCCAGCCGATACAGTTCGAGTACTAAAATAGATATGGTAACTCCTACGATAGAAATTGAAGCTGCTGATAATATTGCCAGGTGCTCTCCCTGTCTGGTGGGAAAGGCGAACATCACAAAGGGTATGCCGAAGAACGCTGTGCTGCCAAAAATCGTACTTAAAATCAGCAAATAGAGGGTATTTCTGGACAGTCTAAATATAAAGTAAATGACAATGAAAATTATCAGCATCACAAACACAGGGATAATCCCTGCCAAAATGAATCTAAGAGTCTCGCCGGTAAAATCCGTCTCAGACATATTGACTAAAAACAGAGCTGGCAGGGCAAAATAATACACATAGCCGCTGAGCACCCGTTCATCGCCAGGTTTTAAAATTCCCCTGTTTCTTGAAAAGAAACCTGCTCCCATGAGAAGAATAATGGGGACGATTGTTTTCATCACAATGTTATTCATTATTTTCCCCGATTATTTTTTCTGAATTATCTTCCAAGCCCCCTGATGGATGCACACAGATACTCGCTTAATAATCTGGATTAATTCGCTCTCCTTTATATTTTTCCGATACTTCAAAGTATAACACATATAATATACTACCGAAATATGTATAGAGTAGTTATAATAGGATATTAAAAATAGAGAATAAGCATGATAAGAGGCATGATAAGTGAGACGGTATAAATAATCTTAAAAGGAGGTCATCCAAATGGTTAGAGCGGCGGTTATGCCTGCCCCCGGAGAGCCTATCAGGGTGATGGAGTTTGAAGAGCCCCTGATGGATGAGGGTTCCATCCTTCTGCGGACCATCTATGCCGAGGTGTGTGGCACCGATGTCCATCTCTGGCACGGGAGGCTGGAAGGGGTCCCCTATCCCATCATTCCCGGTCATGTCAATGTGGGGGAAGTAGAGAGGGTGAAAGGAGTGGTTACCGATGTGAATGGCAAGGAGATAAAACAGGGGGAGGTGGTCACCTTTTTCGATGTTCACGAAACCTGTCAAAATTGCTGGTTCTGTCTGGTAGCCAAGGCGGCTACCAGGTGTCCCCAGCGCAGGGTCTATGGCATCACCTACTCAGCCAACGAGGGGCTGTTGGGGGGTTGGAGCGAGAAAATATACCTCAAGCCAGGGGTCAAGGTCATCAAGCTTCCAGCTGGTATATCCCCGGAGGAGCTCATCGGCGGTGGCTGCGGGCTTCCAACCTCGTTCCATGCTGTTGAGCGAGCTTCCATAAAAATGGGGGATACGGTGGTCGTGCAGGGGAGTGGACCGGTGGGGCTATCGGCTTGCTTCTTTGCCCAGCTAAGGGGTGCTTACCGGGTTATCTTGATAGGAGCCCCGGAACTCCGGCTCAAGGCGGGGTTAGACAGGGGAGTTGATGTATCCATCAATATAGAGAAGGTCGGGATTGAGGAGAGAATAGAGAGGGTGAAGGAGCTTACCGAAGGGAGGGGTGCCGATGTGGTGATAGAAGCCTCGGGGAACAGCCAGGCGGTAATGGAAGGGCTCAGGATGGTGCGCGATTACGGGACTTATGTGGTGGTAGGGCAGTATACCGATACCGGAGATATAACCATAAACCCCCATGGCGATATAAACCGCAGGCACTTAAATTTGCTGGGCTGCTGGGGGTTTGAGTTTACCCACCTCTACCGCGCTATTAAGCTGATGGAGAGGTTTCACCATCGCTACCGCTGGCACGAGTTTATATCCCGGAAATATCCCCTCGACCAGGCAAACAGAGCTCTCAAGGATGTTGAGGAACTGAAGGTTATCAAGGCGGTGCTGAAGCCTGCCAAATAGCTCCCTCTTTGGAGGGCGAGTCCGTAAATTCCTTGCGGCAGTGGAGAGCTCAGCCGGGCTCCACTATAATGCCGGTGAGCAAGGCAAAGGAGATGGAGACCTCCTCAGAGAGGCTTAATAGCAACTGGGATAAGGGAGCAATCTTTTTCCCTTCTCCGAAGATGTTGGAGAGGAGCAGGCAGGAATCAATATACACTACCATCTCCCCGCCGGGCAGCTACCAGAAATGCTCTGCCACAGGGAGGCTCCAAGTCCCACATAGCGGTAGCGAAAATGCCAGCGCAGCCATTTAACCCCCTTCAAGACCTCGTTCCCGGGAACGAAATAGACCACCCTCCCTCACATTCTTCAGGGTGGTGATGAACCGCGGCTCCCAAAGCATAAGCCTATCCCCCAACGGTCAGAATACTATCCGCACCTCAACTCCATCGGCGCTGAATATCTCCTTTAATCTCAGGCTGATATGGTGGAAATAGCCCGGTTCAAGACCGAACTCCAGCCCATGCCTACGGTATAGACCGACAATCTTGCCGCAGTAATTCATCCGGTCAATATAGACGAAATCGACCAGCCTGCGCAGTCTTTCCGCCAGTTGCTGTGGGTCCTGGGGAAGGATGGGACCGATAAAGGCATAGGTTCTCAGCCCTTGCCGATGAAGAGCTTCCAGCGCGCTCAGGCGCTCCGATATGGGAGAGGAGTGAGGCTCAAAAACTCTTCTTATTTCCTCTTTGTCGGTGGTGATGGTGAGCCCCACCTCGCATTGGTCAAAGCGAGCCAGCAGGTCTATATCCCTCAGCACCAATGAGGATTTGGTCAGAATAGAGACCGGCAGCTGATGTTCCAGCAGGATTTGCAGGCACTGGCGGGTCAGCTCATATCGTCGTTCCAGCGGCTGGTAGGGGTCGGTGACCGAGCTGACTATGACCTCCCATCTGTGAGCACGGCGAGCCTCCTTTGCCAGCAGCTCCGGAGAGTTTATTTTGACATCGACAAACTCCCCCCACCTCTCCCGGTGACCGGTGAATCTCTTCATAAAGGTGGCATAGCAATAACGACACCCGTGCTGGCACCCCACATAGGGATTCAGACAATAGGTTTCTGCCGAGATGCGGGAGCGACAGAGAATGGTCTTCGCCTTGTACTCCTGGACTTTCATCTGGCTGTTACCACTCGTTCAACGATTATCAGCCGTCCCCTTTAAGACAGTATTTTATCGCCCTCAATGATACCATAGGGGATGCCTCCTTACAACTTTTGTCCTTCTCTGACAGAAGACCTATAAGGGGGGAAAGGCTTTAGAATCCTACCGAAAGACCGCTACCACAAAATTTGTTTCAGGGCCTTAATTAATTGTTGTAATTAACACAGAAAAGTGCTACATTAATAAGTTATTTTTTGCTGAAAGCTGGCAGAGGACGAAAAGCCGGAGTTCTTTTTTCGGAGAAAGGTTGAGCAATGGCTAAAAAGAAGAAATCCCGCATGACCAAGCGGGAGATCAAGAGGAAACGCAAGAGGAGAGGAACCAAAAGAAAGGGAAAGGGCAAACGCCGTTAATAATATATGATGTATGAAGGAGGGTTAAGCAATTCTTTGCCGAACAGAGGGAAGATAAGCCTTCCTTATCGCCTCCTGAATAAAAGCGCCGGGAGAGAGACATTATGTCAGGCACCAAGTCGCTGGTCCACACCTTTCTTATCCGGACGGCATCGCAGAGAATAATTTAAAGCTTTAATAAAGGGTGGACAAACCACCATCCTTCCCTGATTTTCTTGACCTCATTTTTTCCCTTGATTTTCTCTCAGCTTTGGTTTATTATAGTGACAAAGATATTACCCGCTTGATGATTGCTATCATCGGGAAGAGGGGATTTTCTGAAGACCCATAGGTTTAAGCAGGGGTGCTGGAAGGTGGGCGGATATGAATGGCGTAATGTCACGGGAGATCTCCATAAATCATCGTAGCCATCCCGTCCCGTTGCAGTGGAGGGCATAATCGGGTTCCTCCAGAGATGGAGGATAAATATTCGCCCGCCTTTTAAATAACATCATTTCATATCTGGCAGCATAAGGGAGGCGGTATTCTTCAAGGTGGAAAATGAGATAAAAGCCTATCTTATACATTTGTCAATTTAGTTATTCTTCTTAAATATATATTCAATTTCTGATATAATATATGTATCCTCCTTCTTATAAATAAGAGATAAAGAGGGTATTTTATGAATAATTCTAATGAACAATCAATTACAAGCAATTCTGGGTTTCAAAAATGGCGACATCCTGGAGGAAAGCTAAGAGAACTTGGTCCTGAAAGTCTTTCGGATGCCGAACTTCTGGCAATCTTAATTTCCACAGGTATAAAGAAGAAATCAGCAGAGAGTATTGCACAAGAGATTTTAAACAAGTTTGGCTCGTTCAAGGGGATGGCAAATCAACCTTTGCATAAGTTCCTTTCTGTAAAAGGATTGGGGGATGTTAAAATAATAAGAGTAAGCGCTGCCTTTGAAATAGCTCGAAGGATATTAAACCAGGTGCTAAAAGACTATGAAAAGTAAGCAATTAGGGAAAATTTCAAGCAAGGCTAAAACAGAGATTTTGAAAGCATCTGTATTTAATGCAAGCAGCCATAAGACAGAACGCTCAGCCGTTGCTGTCCTTATGCATTGGATGAGGGGTATTATTGAAAAGAAGAATATTGATCTTGGTTTGCCAGATATAGATACCACTGCAGCTGATAGGAAGATGCCTGATTTGGTTATTTACGAATCAAGGAGTAGCCATAATATTCTTTGTGTAATAGAAGCGAAGCAACCATTTTTCGATGTTTTTAACGAAAAAGAACTGAAAGAACCTGCAAGAGATAAAGCGATTAAGAGAAAGGCTCCATACTTTGCTCTCACTAACTTCAAAAGACTTATATGGTTCAACACTAAAAAGGTAATCTCCATGCTACCTGAAGAGCAACAAATCATAGATAAATACACATTATCAGAAATTGAGGATCTGGATTACATTGAGCAAACACGATACAGTGAACCTATAAAGAGAGAGCTCGAAAAATTTCTAACTAAACTATACTCCGTATATTCTGGGAAAGAGCCCGAACCTAGATTAGCAATTGATGAGTTTCTGATATTTAGGCTTCAGGAGAAAATACGAGTACTTTCAACATATTACAAGAGGATTATTGATGACCAATGTCATAAAGACCATTCTTTCCGCAAGAAACTTAGAAGCTGGTTTAAAGATCAGGGCTGGAGTTTTGCATGGCAGCCTCAAGATTTCGACAAAGCAGCACGACAAACTGCCTATCTCCTCGTAAACAAGATTCTCTTCTATAACCTTCTTCAGGCCAAAAGACCTCAGGAACTACCGATTCTTGAAATATCGGATAGCATTATCAAGGGTGAGTTCCTAAAAAATAACCTTCAACTCTATTTTAACGAGGTTCTAAAAATAGATTATGAGACTATTTACACCACAGACTTTATAGATACCATCGCCTTCCCTGATGACAAAGAGGTGGTCAAAGAGGTAAGAGAGCTTGTTAATATCCTTAAGAGATATGACTTTTCCAAGATTGGATATGATGTTATTGGCAGGATTTTTGAACGCCTTATCCCACAAGTTGAGCGGCATAACCTTGGGCAATATTTTACCAATCCCGATATTGTTGACTTGATCCTGCGTTTTTGTTTAAAACATGAAGAGGATAAAGTCTTTGATCCAGCCTGTGGAGCAGGAACCTTTTTAGTTCGTGCCTACCAACACAAGAAATTAATGAATCAGAGATTATCTCATCAGCAGAATTTGAATACGCTCTGGGGCTGTGATATCGCCAAGTTTCCTGCTC
>NJBL01000049.1 GCA_005223145.1 bacterium (candidate division B38) B3_B38
TGACATTTATGGTCGGTGAGCTTTACCGAGAACTGAACTCCGTCTCCCTGCTTACCCCATACATTTCGAAGGATGCCGTAGCCGAAGGCGAAGGCAGCCTTTTCAGGAAGCCTCAGGGTCTTTGTTATCTGCCAAGGAGCGGGAGCGAAGATGATACTTCGGGTCTCATTTCCAATGAAAGCTGTTTCGAACAAGCTGATATCTTGCTCTATCTCCGCTCGCCTGTACAAATTCATATTAAGGAAGGATATATGGTCTATTTCCACTGAGGCGGGGGCATTGGTGGGATCAATGCGAAGCTTAATAATGTCCCCCCTCCAGGTGGGGGCATCCTCGGTAAAGATGTGATAAGTATGAAATTTATTGTCAGCAAAGATGCTAAAGGATTGCTTGCGGACGGCAGCAAAATGCGTATACTTTCTTGTAGCCCAGCGGAGTTCTGCTTCATCTCCAGCCGATACTTTCATTCTAAGCTTTATTACATTCACCCGATGAGCGTCTAACATTATGTTAATGGCAAAGTTAGGGTCAGAGGTAGAGGCGGTGAATTTCAGCACCCCTTCCTCCACTCTGAAATAGCGTATTCCGCTTTTAGGATACCACCCCTCAACATCTCCCCGCATATCGAAGTCAAAAGTCCATATTATCTCCTCCTCTGCCTGGGCTTTGAATTCCTCGAGGGAGGGGTGATAGTCATCTATAAAATGGTATGTTCTGACAGGTCGGTTATCTTTGCTGCAGGATATAGCCATCCCCAACACCACAAGCAAAAAGAGCATAAGGAAGGGAGAAGTCCTCCATCGTTTAAAGGTAAGCATGTCTTTCCACCTCATTTAAGATATCCCAGGGCTTTGAGCCTCTTTCTTGTCTCCTCATCAAATATTACTCGGCGGCTTTTAGGAATTTTGGCTTTATGTCTATAAAATATTATGAAAGGTGCATTTTTCGCATTTATATCAGGATAAGCATCTACGCTTATGATTAAAGCTAACATCTTTTTATCTATGAGTAGCGGAATAGAAAATGGATTTTCGCCACCTTTGCCGAGATATACTCTTTCAGGGGAAAGAATATTGCCGTCCAATTCTATATAAAGATACATTTCCATCTCTTCTGGCAGGACTTCAAAAACAATTATATCTTCCTTATCTTCGCTTCCTACATTAACTTTAAAATCTAATCGGCTATTTTCTTTGTTAATTGATATCAGGTCGTCATTTTCAGCATAATAACTATTAATTTTATTAAACTTAGCATTGGTAACTACGCTTCCAGAAAATAGGTGAGGATTCATATCTGATACAAAATTCATTATATAGCCAGAAACAGAGTTGAGTAAAAAGCGCTTCGTTAAATCCCTCAGGGAGCTGTTAATTTCAGGTTTAACATCCTTTAGGTTATATGTCTCACCCTTGTCTTTTATTAGGTCGTACAATTCTTCTATAGATTGGATTTTTCTGGGAGATGCTATGTTATAAATATATTTGTACTTATTGCTTCTTAAACAAATCAATTGGTAGCCTTCATTATCAATTTCACTAAAAGCAATTTGTTGCATTTCGCTCTTTGAGCCTCCCTTTACAATAGGTAACAAAGAGTTGCCTTGGAATAGCTCTGGTATAGGTTCATCAATTAAATCGAATATAGTAGGCGCTACATCTATTAATTGAACTTGCTCATTTATTATCTTTTGAGTATAGTGACTATGGGGTATCTTTATTATAAGAGGGATATTAATCATCTCATCATATAAAGTCATCCCATGATGAAAATGACCATGCTCACCAAATTCCTCCCCATGATCCGAGCTTAAAATCAGCAGGTAACCCTTGCTACCTAAAGAAGCTTCAAAGGTATCAAAGAGCTCTCCAAGGTATTTATCGGTACATTTTATGGCTCCATCATAAAGATCATTAATATAATTTTGATACAATGATTGGTAAATTCTTTTATCTCTTTCTCGTATAAGGTCAATAATTCTGACTCCCTCTTCAACCTCTTTTTGAAGCTTTGACGCATATGGCTGAATGTATTCTTCCTTATTATGAAAATAATCATGGATTGCGTAAGTGTGGAAAAACATGAAGAATTTTCGGTGTTTATTCCACTCAAACCAGTTATGGACGGCCTCTACTCGGTCTTTTATGTCTCCGGATGAGCTATTAAATACATCAAAGCCCTGATCTAAACCAAAGGCTGGGTTTAACCACCCGCTTTCAGTAAAGCATATTGTGGTATATCCTTTTTCTCTTAAAATCTCACTAAGAGTAATGTTTTCGCTTGTTAACTTGTCAAGCGAACTTGTTGCTCCATGAAATGAAGGATATTTTGAGGTCAGTAAACTTGCATGAGAAGGAAGAGTCCAGGAGCTTTGGCTTATAGCATTCTGAAACAGTATTCCCTGAGCAGCAATTTTGTCAATATTAGGAGAGGTATCTCTGGAATATCCATAGCACCCTAAATGGTCTTTTCTCAAGGCATCAAGGGAAATGAGGATAATGCTTACATCATCTTTTCCTTTTGTATTACTGTAAACTTCGGGATTGCTCCAAACAGAATAATTATATCTTTCGTCAGGTTTTCGGCCGGAAGGCTCTTCCTTCAAGTATGAGTTTCGTGTTCCCAGTATAAGCCTGAGGTTCTGTCCTGTAAATTGGGACAAATCTATTCTTCCATTAAACCAGCGTCTATCTTTATCTTTATGTTTAGGGTCAATATAGTTGGAAAAAAGAATATGCGTTTTACCCTTTTCGTCAATTGCTTGAATATAGAAATGAACTCCCTTACCTTCTTTATTCCAAGCAGAGGGTAAAACTCCATAACCAAAGTCAAGCAAAGGCTGTTGAGGAATACGGACTCTCTGCTCAATCTCTGACGGGGGAGGAGCATAAATAGCATTTCTAAATTCTCCTCGAATAAAAGTTTTAATAAGCCCTGATTGGAAGCCTTCCAGCTGCATGCGTTTGATAAAAGGGATATTAAGCAAATCGATAGAGTCAATCTCTACGGAGCATGGTTCATCTGCTGGGACAAATCGGAGCCTGGTGATCGTTTCCATCCAATTCGGTGAGTCCTCTATATAAACATAATAAGTATGAAATTTATTATCAACTGAGGCATTAAACATGCTTCTATTAATACTTGATATAGTACCCGCTTTATCCGAAGCCCAGAGGAACTTAGCCCACAGCAACTTAACCAAAGTTTCTGAAGATATCTTCATGGAAATCTTAATGGCAGTAACACTGCTGGCGCTAAAATCAGTCTTAATAGTTATAAAGGGGATATTTTGGTTAGAGATGAGAATCAAACATCCATTTTTTACTTCAAATTTGCTTATGCCCGGACTCTGTTCCCATCCTTCAGAGTCTCCATCACTGTTAAAGTTAAAGGATTTAATGACTTTTATTTTCTGTTTTGATTGCTGGAATTGTTTGCTGGGCTGATAGTGGTCAATAAAACGATAAGGTACTGTGGATGTACGAGATTGGCATGCAGTAAAAAACAATATCGCTACCATGGCTGCAAAAAGATGATACTTATATCTAAATTTAATCAATCTCGGTCCATATTTGATAAGTTCTTTATTTTTAATAATTATTCAATGAATATATCCCAGGGCTTTTAGCTTCTTTCTCAGCTCCTCATCATAAATTAGCCTCGGGTTGGGTGGGGGAGGAGTGAGGAGCTTCAGGTTTTCTTTGATATATTGCTGCAATTCATCCTTCGCCCTCTGCAGCAAGCCAGGCTCCAGGGAGATCAGGTTTTGGATCTCATCGAAATCGTGCTTTATGTCAAAGAGTTCCTCTTCTTTAATAGTGATGGGGAAGCCATTGTAAACCACCTCATGTCCTCCATCCATGGAGTAGATATATTTATATCTATCGGTAAATATGGACTGCAGTCGGATATTAGTCCCCATTTTTTTCACCTCGGCGAAGAGGGGTGGATGGGTGTAATCAGCTTCCCCCTTCATCAGCGGAACGAGGCTTGTTCCCATGAGCTGCTGGCGTTTTACCCCCTCTATCCCCAACAGGTCAAGTAAGGTGGGAAAGATATCGAGCAGGCTGACATAATCTTCGATGAGTTTGTTAGGGGTGGGGGAAGTGGGGTTATAAATGATGAGGGGAACATGCAGCAACTCACGGTAGAGCGATTGCCCGTGGTCCGCCGCCAGGGGATTATGCTCCCAGAACTCCTCACCATGGTCGCTGGTTATGATAATAATGGTGTTATACCACAGACCTTTTTCTTTGAGCTTATCGAATAATAAGCCCAGATATTTATCCGCTTCCAAAACTCCCCCGTCATATAAGGCTCTTATATATTCCTTTTCTTGGGGAGTGCCGGTGCTGATGGTTTCTCTTATATTTTCGTCACCGGGGGAGAAGTTGGTAGCAAACTCGTCAGGGATTCTTCCCCGGGGGAGTTCTTTAGCGTAAGTGCCTCTGGTGTATGGAGTGTGAATCTCATAAGTGTGGAAGAAAAGGAAGAACTTATGTGTTTTCTTTTTTTCAAGCCATTCGATTGTCTGGCTGTAAATTTCATCTATCTTTCCCAGCTCCGGTTCGGGAGTCTCCCAGTAGAGGTCGAACCCCTTGTCAACTGCCAATTTGTAAGAGACATATACCCCTCCTGTAATGGCAACCGTGTTATATCCGGCATCTCTTAAAACCTCTGCCAGGGTGAGTTCCTTCCGATAGAGCCTCCCCGGCTCGTAGTAGAGGTTCATCGCCAGGTGCTTGGAGGTGAACATATTAGCATGGGAGGGGAAAGTCCAGGGGGAGCTGCTGAAGGCTCGGGTGAAGAGCGATGAATGGGGGTCTTCTGCCAATCGGTCTATATTGGGTGAGGTGGGGCGGCAATAGCCATAACAGCCCAGCGCGTCAGCCCGCAGCGTATCAAGCATGATGAGGATCACATTGGGCTCTTTCTGTTCAACCTTCGGGCTGTAGACGGTGGGGTCGCTCCACACGGCATAGTCGTAGCGGAGGTCTGGCTTCCGGCTAAAGGGAGGCTCAATGGGATGGGAGCCCTCGGTCTTTAGTGCAAGCTTCACTCTTTTGCCTTCCCAGGGGGAGAGGTCCACTCTGGCATCGAACCATCGGCGGAGCTGGGGACGGTGTTTGGGGTCGATATAGCGGGAAAATAGAGTGTGGGTTTCTCCTTCAGGGTCGGTGAGCTTCACCGAGAACTGAACCCCATCTCCCGGGCTGCCCCAGGCATTTCGGAGGATGCCGTAGCCGAAGTCAAAAATAGCTCTTCGAGGGACATAAACGGTCTGTTCAATTGTAGATGGAGGAATAGCCAGGATGATATTGCGGGATTCATTATTAATAGCCGCCTTGTATATAACCCTCCATCTTTTTTCTGCTGGCTCTACCCGGTAGCGCTCTGCTATAGGGAGATTCAACAGCTTGATTTCGTCTATCTCTATCTCAGCCTCACTTTGGGTGGGGTCAAAGCGGAACTGCTTAATCCTCCCCTTCCATTTGGAAAGGTCTTCGGTGAAGATATAATGGGTGTGAAACTCATTATCAGGCACCAGGACAAACTCCTCACTTAACTCCTCCGAGAATTCTGAGTCACTTTCGGGGGCCCAGAAGATCTTACCGTAATCCCCCTGGGATACCTTCAGGGTGATGGAGATAGCAGTAACCTGGTCGGCATCGAAATCGACATCGGCAGTCATATAGGGGTCATCATTAACGGCTGTGATGTGCAGCTTACCCCCCTTCACTATGAAGTTACCGATATCGTTGACCGGCTCCCAGCCCTCGGCATCGTTATCGGTGTCGAACTCAAAGGATTTGATAGCAGAAATCTGCTCCTCATATTTGAGGAGCTTTTGGTTAATGGAGTAATGGTCAATAAACCGATGAACAGAGGGATAAGAGCGCTTCTTGCAAGCGGTTATGCCCATAATAAGGGGGATGATAACCACAATAAAAGTAAGGGATTTTCTGGCTGAAAAAGGTGGTTTTTCCACCCTGCTGAATTTTGTATGTGACCATTTATCTCTCATAGAATCTCCTTAAGCTGTTCCATTTTATCATCAAAAGACCAGCCAGCATCTTAATGGAATCTTTGATGGGGTGGACCTTGCTATCGGTATCATCAAGCCAGCGGATAGGAACTTCCTTTATCCTGTGGTTATACTTGTGCGCGATATACAAAATTTCCACATCAAAGGTGAAGCCCTTGATACGCTGTCGGGGGAAAATCTCATAAGCTACTTCCCTGCGGTAGCATTTGAACCCGCACTGGGTATCGAAGATATGGTAGAGCATCAGCAGACGGCGGAAGGTGCGGAACACCACACCCATCAGAATGCGATAATGTGGTTGGGGTATCAAAATCTCCGCCCCTTTGATTACCCGCGAGCCGATAACAATGTCGTAGCCCTTGTCCAGCCATGCGGTAAATTTGTCAAACTCCTCAACAGGGGTTGAGAGGTCGGCATCAGTATAGAGGAGGTAATCTCCCCTGGCATTGAGAATCCCCCTTTTTATGGAGTAACCCTTCCCCCTGTTTCTCCCGTTTCTGAGCATAAGAACATGCTCATCCTCCGTCATCACCTGGCGCACAATCTCGGGGGTGTTGTCAGTGCTGCAATCGTCAACTACAATCAATTCATAGTTGAAGTTCTTCTCTGTCAGATAACCTCTAATGCTGCTCAGGGTTTTCCCGATCCTCCGCTCCTCATTGAAGGCCGGTATGATAACCGATAGGAGTTGGTCTTTTTCCACTTTTTTTCAGTAATTAGTAAATAGATAGCCCACCCTTGAACTCCGCAATACATTGAAAGCCAGCTCCTGGGCCAAAGTAAGTTCTTCGGTGGGCACCACCGCCAGCCTCGCCACCGCACTTTCCCCATCCAGGTTACTCATTAGCACCCGGTATTTCCCTTTGCGAAGGGACATCCTTCCCAGATAAAACCATCGGAAACCTTTGCTGAATTCACTCTTGGTATTGAGCGTGAACACCTGGCCAGCCAATTCAACAGTTATTCTCCCGCTCTTGAATCCCTGATATGCCTTAATAAATACACTGTAATTTGTCTCTCTCCCAATAACAAGAGGAAATTTTAAGGTAGATTTTGCTCGGGTAAAGGTCGTCTCTCCCCCTTCCATAGTATAATCCCAATTATACCACCACCAGCTGTTCCACTGCAAGAGATTGACCCATCCCCGTTTGGCGTCTATTTCGGTGGCAAATTGATGCGGGTATATTTTGTAAGAGCTATCCACCAGTGAGAGGGCGATTTCCAACTGGTCGTTATTGAGGAGTATTACATTAAGGGGGGATTCCCCTGTGAGAGGGTGGCAATACTGGTAGTCTGAGAGGGTGAGGCCCTTATTGAGTTTTAGGTTATCCAGCCAGGATAGGTTCGTGCCGCAGAAATAAAGTTCCTCGGGATTGACCCCATAGATAAAGGGATAGGCACTTTTATTGGAGAATACTGTTATTTTGCCTGAGCTCAGCTTCTTTTCTTCCGTGAGGGATAACTTCTTAATATTCTTCGCTGCTTTTTTGCGATCCCACAGCTTGTATCGGTCAGGATATTGATTCAAATACCAGGCAAATTCCCTGAAATCGGAGGTATAATCTTTTCTCACTATAAGATATTTTATGCAAAGGGAGTTGAGGAGATGCTGCAAAAGGAAGGGGTGGTCATCATTTAGGTTCAGGGCTAAAATTTTATTGAAGGCTAAAGGTATGTAGTTACCCACTGATGGCTTTGGTGGGTAGCTGATTAAAGGGTCCACTCCACTATAGAGGTTCTTCCTGGGCTTCATAGGTATAATCAACGGTTCATAAAGAATGCGGAACTCTCCGGGGAGCTTTTCTATCTGGGAGTAGTTCTTCTTATATTCGGGATGCAATCTGTTGACCTGGAGGTTCTTTTCGAGCGCTCCGCTGAAGAAGGGATTAGAATATAAGATGATAAAGAGCACGACTATAATGCATATCTTCCAGGGTGATATCGGAAACCCCGCATGAGCCGGTTTCCCAAGACTCTCCCCTTTTTTCCTGCGGGCGGATAGGTTCCCCACAAATATCCCCAGCATCACAGCATAGCAGAAGGCGACCACTGCCGAGATGCGATAACTTTCTCTAAAAATGGTGGCAAAGGGGAGATTCAGATACATCCAGCCATATAGACCGCCCAGAGGGGGATTAGTTCCTTTGGAGAAGAAAAGAGCCAGCATAAATGTAAACACCACAAAGAGGATCAATCTCCTTTTAGCTTTAACGGAGAGCAAACAGCCAATCACCAGGAGGGGGAGAAGGAAACTGAGCCCCATCCATACACCATAAGGGAGGAAAGACTCCCTCAGGCTGTTTTCAAAGAAGGCAGCTCGATTCCCCTGCAACCGTATGACCTCGCTAAATCTGGGGCTCCACAGCTCGACAAAGCGGAGGCTCTCCACTCCTTTGGTCAGGCGGTTCATCTGCTGATATTTCTGAAAGATGGGCAGAATCCAGAAGCTATTCAAAAGGAAAAACACTCCAGCAACCACCAGGAGGGCTTTAACCCTCTTCCCTAACCCTCCCCTCTGCGGGGCAAAAAGGGAGTAAAGCAGAATCAATAAAACACCGAATATAAGATACTGAAATTGCACAGACATAAAGCTCAAAGTCAGACCAGCAAGGACAGCAAAGGGATAGGGGCTCCCCTCCTCTGCCATCGACTTTTCCATGGCAGCTATCAGCAGGGGGAGAAGAGCATAGGAGACCAGTTCGGGGAGGTTGCCTCCCGCTATGCGATTGAATACAAAAGGAGTGAGCATATAGAATAGCCCTGCCAGAAAGGAAGCCCCCCTCCCCAGCTTCAGGGTTATCCCCAGATAATACATTGACCAGCCTATAAGGCTGAGGAGGACCACTAACAGGAGCTTGGTAACCATGGCTCCATTGAAGCCGATTACCCCCAGCAAGGCTAAAAACAGGTTAAAAAAGGCTAAGGTGGGGTAGAAAGTGGGAGAGCCCAATTGGGAGCGGTTCCAGGCGGATAACCCATCGGTATAATACGCCATCTTAACGAGCTGCTCCCTGAAGGGAGGGATGTTCCAGTCGTGACGATAGCCGATAAACCCTGGCTGAGCGATAATGTTACGGAAAATAAAGATAGATATAAGCAAATAAAAGATAAGTATATAGTATCTTCTCATTTTATCACAAAACGGCTTAGATTCTTTCGGTTAAAAAGTAGGCTTTCCTTCAACATCAAGGGGGAGAGAAGAACATCAGAAACCTGTCGCCTTTTCTGGACTATTCTCCTGTTCCGCAAGATGTAAGGGAGATGCCGTAAGTTCCACCAAAGCCCTTTGATTACCGCCCTGGCGAGCTTTGGGTATCCTGTCAGAAGCCAGGTGGTGGCTAACCCCAGCTCTGAGATAACCCCCAGAGGGAGGACGAAAAGGAGCTTTTTCAGCCCGAAGTTCTTTAGTATAACCATAATTAAATTCTTTGCCCGATGCATCACCAGACTCTCCTTCGGGAGCCTCTTGTTGAAGGTCTCTTTCCGCTTGTGATAGACGATAGCACGGGGAGCAAAAAAAATCTCATATCCCAGCAGTCGGAGTCTCCAGCAAGCATCAGCATCATTATAACAAATAAAGAATTTCTCGTCGAACCCGTCAATCTCTTCCAGAGCCTTTTTGTCCAGTATCAGAGCGGCGCTACACCCCGAAAAGATGGGTTCTTCCTTGTCATACTGCCCCCTATCACCCTCTGGAGAGCCATAAAGCCTCCCCCTTTCGGAGAACCAGCCGTATTGGTCCATTACTCCACCGGCGCTGTCTATCTTGGTGTGGTCGTAATAGGAGATGAGCTTGCACTGAACGGCTGCCGTCCTCGGATGGCGTTGAAAGGTCTCAAAGCTATTCTCCAGCCACCCCGGGTCCACCACCACATCGTTGTCCAGTAAGGCGATATATCGACCCTGAGATGCTTCCAGCCCCATGTTGATGCCCGCAGAATGTCCCCGGTTTGCCTCGTCGATGATTATCTTCACCTGGGGGAAATGCTCCCTGACATATTCAAGGCTCCCATCGGTGGAGTTGCCATCCACCAATAAGACCTCATATTTCCCCTCAAGCTGGGTTTTAAAGACCGAGGGGAGAAGCTCCTCCAGCTCTTTTCTCCCGTTAAAATTAGAAATTATAATAGATACAAGACAGCCTTTTTGCATTTATGATAAGAGAATTTCAGGGTTCACCCCTGAAATCCGTTCTCCTCGAGAAACTTTCCCACCCTCTCCACTACCCCATCCATGTTGATATATTCCCAGGCACCGCTCCGTCCGAGAAGATATATCTTGCGCTTCTTCAGCTCCCGGTTGATGGCTCTTTTTACCTTTCCGGAATTTACGGTGGGTATGGGATAGGTGTAATGATACAACACCTTATTGACGACAGCTACATCCTCTGCCGAGCGGATAATCCGGCATCTTTTCAGGTCGTTAATTAAACATGAGATGAGCTGTTTTGCCGGCATCCTGGCAGCCATTCCTTTAAAGGTCATCTCCACTACCAATGAGGGAGGGAAGGCGGAGGAGAAGTTGTTCATAAAGGTTATGCGGTAGAATACCTCATCCCCGGCAAAGAATACCCAGTGACAATTGCCGAAATTATGGAAGCGACGCCCCTCTTTGAGCCCCACCAGGAAAAAATAGGTCCAGTTATAGCGCAACTCTTTGTAGCTCTTTTTCAACCTACTTAAGTCTACCAGCTTGAGGAGTTCCACCAGGGGGATGGTCGATACGATAAGATCCACCTTGTAATGATGGTCGGTATGATTGCAGAAAACCTTCCAATCCCTTCTGCCATTGACCAGCCGGCTGACCTTGCTGTTTAGCCTTATATTTTCTTGAATGGGGAGGGAGAGAACCCGGGTTAGCTCTCCAATACCTCTCTTGGGATAGATGAACTGAGCCTGATAGGCACGTCCGATAGTCTCCTTTCCAAGGACACTTCTTACGATCTCTTCCAGAGGGGCAGGTTCAATCTTGTTTTTAACCAGGTCGGTGGAGATCTTGCTCAGTTCGCAGTTCCATATCTTACGATTATAAGGTATCATAAAGTGCTTGGCGATGCCGTAGCCTAACCCTTGCTCAATCCACTCCTTCAGGCTCCGGAATTTTCTCTTTCCTTTGCGATGGGATTGTACATATCCCAGGAGGCAATCTACTTTATCCTCCAAAGGCAGGTCTCCCAGCCCATTTTCAAAAGGATAATTGAGGGAGTATATCTGGTCTCCCTTCCAGTGGCAAATTCTTACCTTCCGGTTGTGATGCTCATATTCTATGGGAAGTCCCCTGAGGTAATCCATTACCTGTTGGTTCTTGCTATATATGGCATGAACACCGAAGTCCCATTTGAATTCCCCGGAACTCAGGGTGCGACACAGCCCCCCTACCTCAGAATTCTTCTCCAGGATGACAAAGTCATATCCCATCTGTTTCAGTCGTTTTCCCAGCTCTAAGGCTGCTAAACCTCCACCTAATATTCCAACTCTCATTTTCTTATACTACTCTGAAAGTGTTCATATTACCAAAGACCTTCCCGCTTGCCGAAGTTTCCCCTCAAAAAGTCGAAGATGCCCCAGAAGATCATGGGGGTCGATTTTCCTCCCCGCCTCATTGTCAAATAAAAGAAGCCAGCACATTGATAAAAGATGAAAAAAAAAGGAAAAGTCAACCAATTATACCACAGCGCGTTCTTCTTCATGCATAAAAGGGCATTTCTGGTATAGTAATAAACAAATAGCCGGTTGAGGAATCCGGTGGATACCCGATATTTATGAAATATCACACTTTCAGGCACGGCTACTATCCTAAAACCATTTTTAGCTGCCTGGCAGCAAAAGTCGGTCTCCTCGTAGAAGAGAAAAAATCGCTCGTCAAATAGACCTATCCTCTCAAAAACCTCCCTTTTGATCATCATGGCACAACCGTGAATCCAGTCCACCTCCCTGGGTTCCTTGAATTGTCCGTGGTCATCCTCATCCTTACCGATACGGCTGGGAATCCCTTTCCATAGCTTATAGGTCCCCCCTATGGATTGGATTACCTTCTGGCAGGGGAAGTTCATCACCTTGGGACCGCAAACACCTATGGAGGGGTCAGCCCGACAGGTATCGACCAGCTTGGTCAGAAAATCTGGTTCAACTATGGTGTCCAGGTTCAGAAGGAAGACATAGTCGGCATTGTGCTCCAGGGCATACTTTATGCCTACATTGTTCCCTCTGCCATAGCCGAGATTGGCGTGATTCTCAATGATCTTTATAGAAGGATACTTTTCCTTTATTATCTCCACCGACCCATCAGTAGAGCCATTGTCAGAGATGACAACCTTGAAATTGGGATATTCGGCTTTTTGTAAGGACTCCAGACAATCGTTGATGTGCTCCATACCATTATAATTAACGATAACCACAAACACTAAAGGAGCCATAATGATTTCTTCAACCTCATTATGCGGGGCACAAAATCCTCCTCTTAGCTCGATTTTACTAGAAATCGTCCCCCTTACCCTGCAACCCTTATATAATAACGAAATGACCCGCCCTCTCTAAATATCAAAGACCCCGCACTCAGAACCCTTAATTAAATAATAGTAAAAATTACTAACATAAATTACCATATTTGTCAAGGGTATTTCAAGAAGAGATGAGGCTCCTTCAAAGGAAACACCATTAAATGTGCCTCCCATTCTCAAGCAAACATCTTATACCCTGAGATTGCGTCATGGCTATAAAATCAGCTCCACAGGTTGATTTGATTCAGGCTTGGAATGTAAATTACTATCTTATGGTTATCAGCCAAATCGTGATATACCCTATTAATATATAAAAAATCCCCAGGGGGTTTTCCCACCCCCTGGGGAGAAATTGGCTTTTATCGCCTGCTACTTTTCAGCAGCCTTCTTCTTGCTTGCCGGCGGAGAGAACCACTCGGGGGTATAATTATCGGTCAAGAGGGTCAGGTTGCTGGCGAAGCCCGATTCCACGGTTAAATAGAGCTTGTACCAGTACTGTCCACCATCTCCTATACAATCTTCCACATTAATGTAGTAAACCCCATTTGCCGGGATGGTGTAGCTGATTATCTTGGGGCAGCTCATAGGACCAGTAATGGAGCAGGGGACCTCGTCATCTGCACTGACAAGGATGGTACTGCGGTCAGTATCCACCAGAGCGACCTCCGGGTCGTGATTGGAGGAGAGGCGGTCAACAAAGATGGTCACCACTGCCCCGGCATTCGCCCAGAACTCATACTCATCGCCGTAATCGTCACCTGGGAGATACTGGGTGTAGCCGTAAGTCAATCCTTTGGTAGCCCCGCCAAAGCCTGATACTGGCACCTCACCTTGGCTGTTGGCAGCTCCAAAGACTTTCTTGTTCCAAATCAGAGTTCCATTCCGCTCAAATACCTTTACCCAGGAGCCGCCATAGGCTATCCTGCCATGAGCGCAGATGATCTCGTCGCTGACATCCCCATCCAGGTTGCCGCTGGCTACATAGACCGAACCGGCGGAGTTGGAAGCTCCAAAGGCCTTAAATTTAGTGAGGAGCCACCCCTGCAGGTTAAAGACCTTTACCTGGGAACTACCGCCCTGGTGATGTCCGCAAATGATATCGTCATCCGCATCACCATCCACATTTCCGCTTCCCAGATTAACTTCCCCGTTTGGATTACCGGCGCCGAAGGCCTTCAAGCTGAATATTTTGGTGCCATCGAGCTCAAATGCCTTGACCCAGCTTTTCCCTAACCAACCGTGCCCGCAGATGATCTCATCCGTCCCATCAGCATCTATATCGCCGGAGGCTACATTCACCTCGCCGTTTCCATTGACAGCCCCGAAGGCCTTTATGCTCTTTATCGGGGTGCCGTCGTACTCAAATACCTTTATCCAAGAGGTACCCCATCCCTGTCCGCAGATGATCTCATCCGTCCCATCCCCATCTACATCACCTGCTGCCACATGGACTTGCCCATTGAGGTTTGCTGCGCCGAAGGCTTTCCAGTTAGCTATAACGGTGCCATTGAGTTCCAAAACTTTCACGCTGGACTTGCCGTCAGTTCCGTGCGCGCAGATGAGTTCCGGCAGCCCATCACCGTCCACATCACCAGAGGCAACCATCACCTCTCCGTTAGTGTTCCCTGCACCGAAGACGGCCTGGTTGAATAACACGGTGTTATTCTGGGTGTTCCACACCTTGACCACAGAGCTCCCTCCATTGCCGTGGGCGGTGACTACCAGGGAGCGGGGGTAAATCTCATCCCAACCTATCTGTCGAGGGGTGTAGCTGCACAGGGTCCACTGGTTGTTGTTCATGATGCAGTCGTAGCCCGGACCGCAGCCACTCCGCACGCAGTTGCCGTTGCGGGTGCCGTTAGACCCGGCGTAGGTGTAACCACAACCACTACAACCGCCATAGCCAGCCAGATAGTACTCGTCACCCGCCCAGTAGATGTGCCCGGTCTCATGGGCATGGACCTTATCGAAATTAGTCGGACCCCAGCCGTCGTTGTTGTAAAGCTCCTGAATAATTCTTCCGAGGTAGCAGTAGGCGAAATAGCCATCGGTGAAGGTCGAGGGAGCTGGTGGGGGATTGTAGCAGATGAAGGTGTGGTAAGTCCAGGTGACTTTATAGACGCTCCGAAGGTAAGCGTTATAGGCATCTGCCCGGTCCCACCAGTTCGGCGACACACCAACACCCACATTGTCGTACAGCTCGTGATACCATTTGTAATCCTCCGCGCTGGAGTGGAGTATCGGCTCGTACTGAGTCTGGGATGCAGCGGCAGTAGAATCAAAGTAACCATACCAGAAAGTAACCGGGGAGCCATGCGCATTCGACTGTCCCGCCCAAAAGCCCACACTACCAAAAAACTCATTGAGGGTGTCGCTCACGTGAGTTGGGGTCCAGGTGTAGGTGTTCGGGTCGGAGCCGGTGCCATCGCTCTCCACAAACCAAAGGATCACCGCGCAGTCGCCGGTCATGTTGTCGTTATTGCCTGCCCCCGCAGATGGGAGAGCGAGGGAGGAGACTTCCTTTACCCCTGTCCCCCAAGGAACCTTGATAGGGGTTTCTTTTGTGCTGGCTGCCATCGCCTCTATCTGAGCCCAATTCACGGGTGGAGCTTCACGCATATCGTTTATCAGGGGCTCGCCGGTGATGGATGCCGCCTCCATCTGTTCGGAACGAACCTCGCCCGAGACGACCCGGTTGAAGAACTTCACCAGCTCTAAATCGGGACCCTGGCCGAAAGCTGAAGCTGCCTCCTTCTCCGGCAGGGGGTCGTAATGGATTGCCTGGATGTGCTGGTTGCCAATCAGTTCCCTGGATAGCTCTACCGGTATCCAGCCGACCATCACCCGAGGAGGTGAAACGATAGCCACATGTCCGCCCATGCTGCGGATGTAGTTCACCGCAGCGTGGGTATCATCTATGGTGACGCAGTCGGTGACAATCAGGGTGAAGCCCTCCTGCCAGCCGTAAGCATCCGCGTAGTAGTCTTGCTCAACCGAAGACCCTTTGACTACCGAGGGAAGGAAGAATAGTAAGCCTACCAACATAAGCGACAGCTTCCTTCCCCACTTCCAATCATGTGCTTTCATCTTAATTCCTCCATCTTGTTAATAGTGTTCTCCTCAAATAATTATGCTTTTTATCTTATATGCGCCTCCTTTCTGAAAAAGAGCTTCATTCCATCACGTATCTTAAAAACCTATAAATATAAAGCACAGTATAGCAACGCTAATTGCCACTGTCAAGAGAAATGTAAATAATTGTTGAAATTGGCTTAATCTTCTTATGTCTTTCTATCTATTAGGATTATTCTTGATTAATACTAATATGGAACGAAGGAGTGCAACAAGCGTTGTATATAACGGCAGAAAAATGCAATATGCTCTGGCAATGATTAGTGCTGAAATTTTTCAAAAGGCATAAGGGAGCACCCTCTTTGTTTTTTTATTCTTCTGGACATCAGTCAAATAAGTCCCTACCACCCTAGTACTGTGCTCTTCATCCTGAAAACCAGGGAATCTACTCATGAATCTGCATAGATTACGAAAGAAGCGCTCCGCCAAATTCGTGCTCCTCACCCTCTGTCTCCATCCATATGGAAACTGGATAAAAGTTTTTGTGATAAATGGCTCTGTTATATTAAACAAGAGGGACTATGGAAGAGTCATTACTAACAGGGAAGTCCAGGTAGGCTCTGGCAGAATCTAAGGACAATAATACCGCTGCTCGCCGAAGGGTAGGTTATGGTGAGAGGGGTTGAGCTAAAATTCCGGTTTTTGATGTACCGCCCGGGCGATTCTCTTTTCTACCTCAATGAGGCTCCCCACATCCGCTACTCTATCATCCTCAATGATGAACACCCCTCCGAAGTAGGGGGTGTAGTAGCCCGGCTCGGAGGTCTTAACCAGAAAGAGGAGCACCCTCTGCTGAGTCTGGAAAGTGACCTGGCTCTCCACCGGCACCTGTTCACTTCCTCTCACCCTGACTGATATACAACTCCGGCATCCCAGCTCAGCCTTGCCCTTGAGGGTCTTCTTTAGCTCAATGGTGACAATGGTCATCCCCGCTTCTTCTTTCTGGCTCAGCACCCTCCCTTCGATAATAACATCGGATAGCAGGGAGAGCTCCTCTATGGTTTTTGGTTTAGTCGGGGCGATAGCCTGGGGAAAGAGGAGCCATGCTAAAAGGGTAGTCAGCACAAAGGCAGTCCCCATAGTCACATTTTTGCGTATCTTGGAAATGGGGTTTCCTGTGGAGCTCAAAGGATGATAAGAAATTGACATGGACTTAAAAAATGCGGAATTTCTCATAAGGCTAAGTTATATGCTCCTTTAAAAATAAGCCTTTGTTATTATAAATCTAATGCATCCCGGCAGTCAAGAATTAAAAGCCCTCCCCCGGTCAGCAAACCCTTTTGCAGCATCAAAAAGCTCCGCACTTCTTTTTTTGACACATTCTTGCGAGCACCAGTACAAGATGAAAAGGAAATTATTCCAGGTCATCTTTTACGAATCTCCATCGCTTTTTTCACCGCACGATAGGCGTTGACCACCCCGCCGCTTCTCACCATATCCCCGATACTCTCCACCGGCTGGCAGCTCTCCACCAGAAGCTCCTTGAGTTCAAAGGGAGTGAGCTCGGGGTTCACTGAAAGCACGAGGGCGGCCACCCCGGAGACAATCGGCGCAGCCGCTGAGGTCCCCGCAAAGAGGCAATAGCCATCCTGACCGTTGCTCATGATCATGGTGGTGGGAATATAAGCGCCAGGGGCGGCCATATCCACCCGCTTCTTTCCGTAATTAGAGCCGAACTTTCTCCCATAAGAGTAATAAGTCTCCAGGTTCCCCTCCAGGTCAATGCACGCCACTCTCAAGATGTTAGGATGGGAAAGGAGATTAAACTGCTCTTCAATTGTCTGGGGGTCTTCTATCTGGTCCAGATTGATGGCGGAATTGCCGGCACCGATGACCAGCAGCACCCCCTTCTCCGCCGCATAATCTATGGCCTCCTTCAGCTCCTCAAACTCCTCGGGAGTCGCCCTGGAGACGAAGCCGCTCCAGTTTATCACC
>NJBL01000050.1 GCA_005223145.1 bacterium (candidate division B38) B3_B38
CTATTCCGATCTACATGAACAATTTTAACAAGTCTCTATTTATAAAAGCTATATGTTGAATGGTTCTATATAACTTTACTCCTGGAGGGCAGTATAATGCCAACCGCCGTTCCAGAATCTAAAGTGCTTTCTATCCACGTCTCGCCGTGATGCGCCTCAATTATTTTCTGTGCTGAAGCAAGACCCAGTCCAATTCCCTTTTCTTTTGTTGTGAAAAACGTCACAAACAAGTTTTTAATGATATCTTCATCCATCCCTGTGCCTGCATCGGTTACTGTTATCATGTTGCACGGTCTCTTAGACTTCAAGAGTTTGGAAGAATTTCTCATTTTTCTCAAAAGCTCTGAAGTAAGCGGACAGGAAAATTTCATCTGCGAGCTTCCTGGAATAATCCTGATATCTATGTTTCCCTCACTCTCGATAGCCTCGATTCCGTTCCATAAAATATTGAGATTGCGTTCGGCTGTGCTTTTACTATTTCACTGGCTGTTTGAATCATGCGGTTGACATCTAACGGTTCGAACTTCTGTGTTACAAAATTCACTCCTTCAATTGGCTTTGCCTTTCTGACTTCCTTTTTTATACTATTTCTTACCTTTATAATGGCATTCTTCTCGCTTGTCTCCTGGCCCTTCCGGTTTCTCTTTCGCTCTGTCCGCAGGAAGAAGGTCTATGCTCGAGGGAAATTTAACCGGCTGGTGATCATCGGGCTGGATGGGTTGGACCCCTCCCTGACCGAGCAGATGATGTCGCAGGGAGAGCTTCCCAACTTTTCCCGTCTTAAGAAAGAGGGCACCTTCACCCAGTTAAAGACCACTTTCCCTGCTATCTCTCCGGTTGCCTGGTCTTCCTTTCTCACTGGTGTGAACCCCGCCCGGCATAACATCTACGACTTTTTGAGCCGCGACCCCAAGACCTATCTTCCCGACCTTTCCTCTGCCCGCATCGGCAGACCATCCCGAACCCTCCCTCTGGGGAAGTATCTCATCCCTCTGAGCAAGCCGGAGATAACGCTGCTGCGGAAGAGCAAGCCCTTCTGGAATATTCTGGCAGATCAGGGAGTCTTCAGCACCATCCTGCGGGTGCCCATAACATTCCCTCCAGAGAGGTTATCCCGGGGCTTTCTCCTGTCGGCTATGTGCATCCCCGACCTGAGGGGGAGCCAGGGAACATTCTCCTTCTACTCCACCGATTCCAAGAGGGTGGGGAAATATACAGCAGGAGTATTAATCCCCATTGTTATCAACGGGAATAAGATTAACACCTTTATTACCGGTCCGGCAAACTCCCTTACTAAGGAATCCGAGGAATTGAAACTCTCCTTGACCGTTACCTTGAACCAGAAGAAGGAAGAAGCCCTTTTTCAGGTTGCCGGTCAGCGGTTCTCCCTGTCGCAGGGTCAGTATTCCGATTGGGTTCGCCTCACCTTCAAGCCCGGGTTGGGGCTTAAGGTCAGAGGAATCTGCCGATTTTTAATCACCCAGTTTTCGCCCCATTTTGAGCTCTATATCACTCCCATCAACATTGACCCTCAAAAGCCAGCTCTCCCTATATCGCATCCTTTCATCTATTCTGTCTATCTTTCCAAATTGCTGGGGAACTACGCCACCCTGGGTCTCCCTGAGGATACCTGGGCGTTGAACGAGGGGGTCATCGATGACCGCTCGTTTCTTGAGCAGACCTATTTGATTTACGAGGAAAGGCGGAAGATGCTGCTCAACACCCTGGAGAAAGCCCGCAGGGGGCTGGTGGTGTGCGTCTTTGATACCACCGACAGGATACAGCATATGTTCTGGCGATATATGGACCACGGGCATCCGGCAATGAGGGGGAAGAGCCCGGAGGTGGATGAGGGGGTGATAGAGGAGCTCTATCGGCGGATGGACCTCCTGATAGGGGAGATAATGGGGAGGATAGGCGAAGATGACCTGCTCATAGTGGTATCGGACCATGGCTTTAAGCCCTTCCGCCGGGGAGTCAACCTTAACTCCTGGCTCTATGCGAACGGCTACCTCTCATTAAAGAATGGGAAAGAGAGCCGTGAGTGGTTCAGGGATGTCGATTGGAATAAAACCAGAGCCTACGCCCTGGGGCTCGGCGGTATCTACCTTAACCTGCAGGGGAGGGAGTCGCAAGGAGTTGTGCAACCGGGCAGCGAGGCGCAGCATCTAAAGGAAGAGCTCATCCGGAAGCTCTCGGGACTGAAGGATGAGAAGAACGGCAAGGTGGCTATCAACGAGGTATTCGATGCCTCCTCTCTCTACTCCGGTCCCTACCTCCACAATGCCCCCGACATGATTGTGGGGTATAACGAGGGATACCGAGCCTCCTGGGATGGGGTTACCGGGAAAGTAAACCAGACCGTCTTTGATGATAATATGAAGAAGTGGAGCGGAGACCATTGCATCGACCCTCGCCTGGTGCCCGGTGTCTTTTTCTGTAACCGAAAAATAAAGACATCAGAGCCTAAGCTGATAGATATCGCCCCCACGGCTCTGGATGTTTTCGGGGTCGCCATTCCCCGGTATATGGATGGGAAATCCCTGATGGATTTCCCCGACAAGATAAAATCGAGTAAAGGTAAATGAGAAGCAGAAGTTTCTTCTGGAGGAGCTATAAAAGAGGTATCTGCCTGTCCGGGGTGCTGCTCATCATCCTGGTGGCCATGGCGGGAGTGTGGTCGTGTCAGGGAGGAAAGAGTACCCTTTCCAGGAGGGTGTTGGTTATTGGCTTCGATGGTATGGACCCCAAGATTCTCACCCGCTTGATGGAGGAGGGGAAAGTTCCCTCCTTTGAGAAACTGAGCAAGATGGGCGATTTTCTCCCCCTCACCAGCAGCATTCCCCCTCAGAGTCCGGTTGCCTGGTCAAATTTCATCACCGGGATGAACCCGGGTGGGCATGGCATCTACGACTTCATGCATCGGGAGCCGGACACTTACCTCCCCTTCCTTTCCACTTCCAGAACCGAGCCTCCCAAGCGCACTCTCAAGCTGGGCAGCTGGGTCTTGCCCCTGTCCGGAGGAAAAGCGGAGCTTCTCCGTCGGGGGAGAGCCTTCTGGCAGGTCCTTGAAGAATACGACATCCCGGCGACTATCTTCCGCATTCCCTCCAATTTTCCCCCCGCCGAGTCAAAGCAGAGGACCATCTCCGGTATGGGTACGCCTGACATATTAGGAACTTACGGCACCTTCTCCTTCTATACCGAGCGACCTGATGAGCTGAGCGGCGAGATAACGGGTGGGGCAGTTTTTCCGGTGGAGGTAGTGGATAATATGGTAAAAGCCCAGCTCGTAGGTCCTCCGAATACCTTTAAAGAGGATAATCCCACCGCAGTGGTCGATTTCACCGTCTATATTGACCCTGAAAACCGGGTGGCTAAAGTGGTGGTAGGGGACGAGGAGGTCATTCTCAAGGAGGGGGAGTGGAGCCGGTGGGTGAGGGTGAAGTTCCCCATGCTTCCCATGTTGGCGAGCCTCAAAGGTATCTGCCGTTTCTACCTCAAGGAGACTCGTCCGGTCTTTAAGCTCTATGTAACCCCCATCAACCTCGACCCCGAAGACCCTGCTATGCCGATATCCACCCCCAGCAGCTACTCCAAAAAGCTATATCGTCGGCTGGGCTGTTTCTATACCCAGGGGATGCCCGAGGATACCAAAGCCTTAGACCAGGATATACTTGACGATGGGGAGTTTATCCAGCAGGCGGAGCTTGTTCTTGAGGAGCGGATGAAGGCGTTCCATTATGAGCTGGAGCGGTTTCGTTCGGGGCTTCTCTTTTTCTACTTCTCTACCCTTGACCAGGGGACCCATATGTTCTGGCGACTTATGGACCCCCAGCACCCCTCCTATGACCCCCAGCTGGCGGAAAAGTATGGTAATGTGGTGGAAATGCTCTATCAGAAGATGGACGAGGCTCTGGCGGTCGCTCTGCGGTATGTCGATGAAAACACCACCCTTATCGTGATGTCGGACCACGGCTTTGCCCCCTTCTACCGGGGTTTTCACCTGAACACCTGGCTCAAGGAGAACGGCTATGTTTCCCTGATAGACGAATGGCGGCAGGGGGAGACCGAGTTCTTTATGAACACCGACTGGGATAACACCAGGGCGTATGCTCTGGGGTTCAACGGATTGTACATAAATCAGGCGGGTCGGGAGAGGTATGGGATTGTCTCCCCTGGTGAGGAGAAAGAGGCTTTGCTGGAGGAGCTGGCGGAGAGGCTAATCCAGGTCCGGGACCCCCAGACGGGGCTTCAGGTTATCAGCCATGTGTATCGGACGGATGAGGTCTACCAGGGTGAGGAGATGAAATACGCTCCCGACCTGATTATAGGCTACAATTGGGGCTATCGGGCATCCAATGAGACCGCCCTGGGAGCATTTCCCCGGGAGCTGTTCCGCGATAATACCGATAAATGGAGTGGAGACCATTTGATTGATTATATATGGATACCGGGAATAATTCTCAGCAATAAAAAGATTACCCACCGTCAGCCAGCCCTCTACGATATCGCCCCCACCATTCTGGCGGAGTTCGGTATACCCCTGCCCAAAGAGATGGTGGGGAGACCGATTTTCTGACGGGGCTGAGACTTTCCAAAGGGAGGAAAGGGAATGTCCACCGCTAAGATAAAGCTTGACAAGGAGCTATTGAAAAAGGTGAAAAAATTTGCCGATCTGGCTGGCTACTCCTCGGTAGAGGAATTCGTCACCCACGCCCTGGAAAAGGAGATTGCCCAGCTGGAGGAATCGGCTTCTGAGGAGGAGATAAAGAAGAAGCTCCAGGGTCTCGGCTATATCTCCTGAGGGTTTTCCCTCTGCAGTTAAGGAAGAATAATGGGGAGTTTTAATTTCCTGATAAACCGGCTATTTGACGGAATTTTTTACCTTTTTATTTCGTTAAACCCCTGGGTGGCAATGGTGGTTGTCTGTCTGCTCACCGGCATCTTTATGCTGCTTATTTTTCGCTATACCTCTAATCAGAAGGGTATTCGTCAAGCCAAGGACAAGATAAAAGCCCATTTTCTGGAATTAAGGCTGTTTAAGGAAGATTTTAGCCTCATGATGAGAGCGCAGGGGAAAATCCTCCGCTATAACCTCATCTATATGAAGCATTCCCTCAAGCCGATGTTGATTATGATTCTCCCTCTGGTTATCGTTCTGATTCAGTTCAATTTCCGCTTCGGCTTCCGTCCTTTTAAAGCAAATGAGGAGGTCATAGTAGGGATAACATTTTCCGAGCCTCTCCCCTTGCAGGCAATGGATATATCACTGGAGGCGCCTGAGGGGCTGGAGGTGGAGACCCCACCTTTGAGAATCAATAGCTTGCACGAAGTGGACTGGAGGCTGCTGGCTAAAGAAGCCGGGAATTATATCCTGAAGGTTCATGTGGGAGAGGAGCTTTTCACCAAGATGGTTACGGTGTCCGATGAGCTCTGTCAGCTCTCCCCCCGCAGGGTGTCCCGCAGCTTCTTTCAAGAGTTTCTCTACCCATCCGAACCTCCTCTTCCTTCAAACTCCCCGGTCTGTTATATTGAGGTGAAGTACCCTACCAGGCATCTCAATCTGGGGGGATGGAATATACACTGGCTAATTGTCTTTTTTGTGTTGTCAATTGCTATTGGCTTCGCACTGAAGGGGATGTTTAAGGTAGAGATCTGATCATCTACCCTTTTACTCTTCTCCCTTCGCCATAGACCAGAGCCCGATAAGTCTTCTCCACCCGGTCCCAGTTTTCCTCCCGGTCGAGCGCCCAGTATCTTCCCATTACGGTGACCACCTTCCCCAATTTGAGCCTATGGGTTTCCTCTTCGACATTTTCAATGTAGATGGCGCCACTTTCGGGGCGTTCCCCCCTTCTGCCCATGAGCGAGTGAATATAAACCTCTTTTAATCCGACGTCAGCCGCCATCTTCAAAAGCGAGAAGAGATAATCAAGGGAGCCATGGGAACTGTAAAAAGAGACAATTCCCAGCAGATGGAGGGGGTGGTGATCCCTCTTAGCACCCCTCATCGCCCAGAGGAAGGCTTCGTTAGAGAAGAAGGTCCCCTGTTCAATAGCTTTGTCGATTCTCACCCGGTCTGAATAGACGCACCTGCCTGCTCCCAGGTGAAGGTGTCCTGCTTCCGAGTTGCCCACTGTTCCCTCAGGCATCCCCACCGCTGACCCCGAAGCCCTGAGGCGTGTAGAGGGGTATTTACCCCACAGTTCGTCCATAACCGGGGTGCTGGCTTGGGCGATGAGGTTCCCCTTCTGCTCATCGTTCAGTCCCCAGCCGTCAAGGATGAGAAGCAGGAAGTTCTTTACCCTTTTGTCCTTTGGGGGAGAGTAGTTGAGCAGAAGGCTTCTGCCGGTCATCACCTCAGGCTGGGGGAGACCGAGGAGCTTAAGGATGGTGGGAGCGACATCTGATAGCTCCCCCTTCTTCCTCAGGGTGACCTCCCGGTGCATCCCATCGGGGAGGAGGAGAACGAAGGGGACGGGACTGTCGGTGTGACCGGTGTCTATGGTTCCCTCGGGGTATAGCCATTTCTCCACCGTGCCGTGGTCTGCGGTTACTATTACCCCCCTACCTGCTTTAAGGGAAGCTTCCACCACTCTGCCCGTATAGTAATCGACTGTTTCCACCGCCTTTTTTATTGCTGCCTCGTTCTCGATATGTCCCACCACATCGACATTGGCGAAGTTGGTGATTATCAGAGCATAGCGGGGGTCACCAATCTTCTCGATTGTTTCCTCTGCCACCTGCTTGATGCTCATCTCAGGTTTCTGGTCGTAGTTGGAGAGGTTAGGGGGGGAGGGTATGATGAGGCGTTCCTCTCCGGGGAAGGGCTGGTCAGCTTTGCCGTTAAGGAAGAAGCAGACATGGATAGCCTTTTCGGACTCGGCGAGCTTTAGATGCTGTAAGCCGTGTTTGCTTAAGACCTCGCTGAGTGTATCTATCAACGGCTCCCCGGGGGGAAAGGCTACCCGCACCGGAAGCCTTTTGTCGTATTCAATCATGGTCACAAAGTGGAGTCTTAGCTTATTGTTGATGGAAAATTTATTGAAGTTCGGGTCAACGAGACTGGCGGTAAGCTCTA
Organism: bacterium (candidate division B38) B3_B38; assembly: GCA_005223145.1. GTDB lineage: Bacteria > Acidobacteriota > B3-B38 > Guanabaribacteriales > B3-B38 > Guanabaribacterium. The sequence continues at coordinate 7,085 of NJBL01000050.1, forward strand.
TCTCCCTCTCTCCCCGTATGTCGTAGAAGATGACATAATCACCATTATTAAATCTCCCCACAGGAGTTCCGCTTTTATCCACGAGGATTATCGGCTCCAGAGTCTCGTCTTCTTCTCTTCTCCCGTAGGCTTCTCTTATGGCAGATGAGAAGGCTGTCTCGGCTGAGGACATTTGCTTCCGCTTCATACTTCTTCTCCTCGTCTGTTACTTCAGGATACTTCGCGTTATACCCCTTACTTGTGGTTTACATTCTGAATATTCTCTCTATCTCGGCTTTCATATCCTGTGGAATGTCGTCATATGATAGATGGAGTTCGGCGAGGGCTTTTTTCAGATCGGATTTTATCACCTCCTCACCATTCCTCAGGTGGGGTGGGAAGTGACTCCGGTCGATGGAAATCCTCTTTTTTAATTCTATTCCCTTTTTTAGGCACCGGAGGTATTCTTGGCTCATCCCCTCCAGGCTGTGTTTTTCTTTTACGAAGCGCAGCCCTTCGCTGCCCAGCTTCTCCCTCAATTGCGGATTTTTAATAAGCTGGCGCAGGGAGGTGTAAAGAGCTTTCTCCTCATCCACCACAGGGATTTTCATTACGATGTCGTCTGGGAGATCGCTCAGATGGAGGAGGTCGGAGGTCAGCATAGGCTTCCCCATGGCCATTATTCGCAGGAGAGTAGCCGAGGTCTCCCGCGCGGTAGGATAACGCAGATTGATGCCGATATGGGAAATGGCTATGTAGTTAAAGAACTCCTCCCGGGTCACAAACCCCGTAATGGTGACCCTCTGGCTCAGCCCCAGCTTTTTGCATAGTAGGTCAATATTAAACTCCTCTCCTCTTTCCCCAACAATTAAATACCGCACCTGGGGGAATTCGGCAGCTATCTTTTTGAGAACCTTCAATATGGAGACTATCCCCTTTTCCGGGGTGACCATGCCGAAGGAGGCAAGAATGAGTTCGTTATCCCCAATCCGGTGCCTTTCTCTGAGGGTTTTCATCAGTTGAGAATCAGGCTCCACCAAGGGGACCCCCATGCTCACCTCAGCAACGGTGGCGGTGGGATTCTCCTCCAGTACTATCTCCTTGACATAAGGGTTGTGGACCATAGTCATTAAAGATGCTTCAATGGGGAGCTTATTCAGAGGGAAAGTGAACCGAATCAAGCGGCTCCCCATATGATTAGCCACCATTTTCGCTAACAGGAGCCCCTTTGGGGGGTGGCAGTACTGCATCTCGGCGAAATAGTCAGTCAGCCTCCCTTCCTCGCATAGCATCTTAAAGCGGAAGTGGTGGAGGATGTAATCGTGCAGCACCAGGATGCCTGGATATTGAAACACGAATGGGTATATATAGCCATGGTAGGTGTTGTTGCCCATTTGATAGATGTTTATATGGTATGGGTGCTGGAAATTTCGCCACACGAACTCCCCGGCGGGATAGAAGCGAACCTTTCCTTCCAAAGAGGGGGGATCAGGTTGATAATCATCGATATAGATATCGAGCTCCACTTCCTCCGACAGCCGGGAGCAGAGTTCCATGCTATAATCAGAGATGCCCGATCTTACCGGAGGCATAGGAGAGAAGAGGGCAACTTTATAAGGACGGCTACTTTGTCTCTTCATTTCCAATGGAAAGCAGAATTCTATCCAACTCCCTCCTTTGCTTGATGATAAGCAGATGGAGGTGTTCCTGCTTCTTGGCAAACACATTCAGTATTATATCAAGCTTTTCCATGGAGCCCTTGGTGATTAAATAGGTGGCTTCGGTGTCTTTGATATCCACCAGGGGAGTGAGCTTATTAAAGAGGTTTATCAGGTACTCATCGTAATCTCTCTGGGTATCGGCGATCTGCTGGGTTACCTTCACTATATAGCTCAGCAAATTTACCTCCAATTTCTGAGTCTCATATTGCAGTGAAGATAGCTCTTCCCAGTGCTGTAACCTGTGGGATTGAAGCTCCATGTGCTGCTGAATATCATGGGCAACACTGCTGATATGCGCTTTAAGCTCCCCGTAATGCCAGCGGATAAAAACCCAGGCTATCCGCCGCAATACATTCCGCACCACCCTCTTTAGCAAAGGTAATGGAGTAACTGCGTAAGGGGCAGCGGTTTCTTTCCTTTCAATCTCTTCGGTCTGAGGGGTAAGAGTAATGGATTCCCTTTTTTCCATCACCCTTTTGAAGAATTCCTGAAGGTTCCTAAGGGGGAGCCCCATCCTCCGCTCGTCGGCTACTGCTTTATAGTGGGTCAGCAGCTTATTAAGCTGAGTCATTATGCGGCTATACTCCATCTCTATCTCCTCCCTTTTAATTACCATCTCTTCCAGGGCGCGGTTCATAGCCTCTGCTATTTTGCCTCTTTTGGGCGTCCCCTCTTTTTGCTTTTTCATTCTTCACCTTTTCGTGGAGAGTCCCTCCCGATGATGGAGGGTATTACATTTTTAGCACCTCCTGATAGCCAAGCATGTCCATGAACCCGTGTCCGCTTATGTTGAAAGCGATGACCTTCGCCTCTCCCTTCTCCTTGCATTTGAGTGCTTCGTCGATAGCGCAGGCTATGCTGTAAGCGGACTCCGGAGCAGGTAGGTAACCTTCGGTCTGGATGAAGAGCCTCGCCCGTTCAAAGACATGCTTTTCATCGCTGGGATAGGCTACCGTTTCAATAAACCCCAGATGACGCAGGTAGCTGATAATAGGAGAGCAGCCATGATACCGGAGTCCATCTCCCTTGATGGGCTCCATTTCTGCTGTATGCCCCAGAGTATACATCTTCAGCATAGGGGTTAGCTCGGCATGGTCGGCGAAATCATACCTGTATTCTCCTTGCAGATTGGGGGCTGCCTTGCTCTGCGCAGCGATGAATCTGAGCTTCTTGCCTCCCTTCACCACATCGGGAACGAAGGGAAGTATGAATCCGCCGAAGTTGCTTCCTCCTCCCAGGCAGGAGACCATAATATCGGGATAAGTGCCTATTTTCTCAAACTGACGCTTTGTCTCCAAACCGATAATGGTTTGATGGAGGAGGACATGGTTCAACACCGAGCCCAGACAATAGGTAGCCTTAGGGTCTTTTTGGGAGTCCTCCAGCCCTTCGGATATGGCAATCCCCAGGGAGCCTGGGTGATGGGGATTCTTGCTGATCAGGGCTCTCCCTACATCGGTCTGGTCGCTGGGCGAGGGGTACACCTCAGCTCCCAGAAGTTTCATAAAATTCCGCCGGCTTGTCTTCCAGTTATAAACTGCCCGCACCCAGAAAATGGTACATTTTAAGCCCAATAAGCTGGCGGCATAAGCCAGGGCAGTTCCCCATTGACCTGCCCCGGTCTCAGTGGTCAATCGCTCATAGCCCTCTTGCCCGGCATAATAAGCCTGGGCGAGGGCGGTATTTACCTTATGGCTGCCGGTAGGACTGAAAAACTCCCCCTTGTAGTAGAGCTTGGCAGGGGTTTGCAACGCATCTTCCAGAGCTTTTGCCCGGAAGAGGGGACGAGGTCTCCCTGCTCGAAGGTATAGCTCAATTAGCGCTTCTGGTATGTCAATCCACCGCTCGGTGGAAGACTCCTGCTTCAAGCACTCCCCTATCAGAAGCTTGGGTAAGGCTTCAATTCGGGAGGGACCACCCTCGGGGTCTTTCGGTGGGGGAAAAGGCTGGGGAATATCGGTGAGAACATTATACCACTTGGTAGGTATATCCTCCGGAAGAAGGTTTATCTGATTCTTCATTTATTCACCTCCGGTCAAAAAGGATTGACATTGACTAAGTGCCTCCGTTCCATGGGTGAAGCTCAGCGGGGAATTTTTTTCCAGTCAGCCAGGAATCGCTTCAACCCCACATCGGTCAAGGGATGGTGGACCAGTCTTTCGATGACCGCGAAAGGTATAGTGGCAATAGGAGCTCCGGCGAGGGCGGCGTCAACTACATGGAGGGGATTGCGGATGCTGGCTACAATGACCTCAGTCCTATAACCGTAGTTTTCATATATGGTGATAATCTCCCTCACTAAGTCCATCCCCACATGGCTAACATCGTCCAGCCGTCCTATAAAGGGGCTGCAGAAGGTTGCTCCCACCTTGGCTGCCAGCAAGGCCTGAGAAGGGGAGAAGACCAGGGTCATATTAGTCCTGATCCCCTCGTTGGTGAGCATCTTTACCGCCTTCAGCCCTTCTTTTATTATGGGAACCTTGACAACAATATTTTCGCCCAGTTTTGCCAGCTTGCGGGCTTCTTTGACCATCCCTTCGGCATCGGGGCTGACCACCTCGGCGCTCACCGGTCCGTCAATGAGGGAGCATATCTCCTGGAGCAACTCTTCGGCTTTTCTACCCTCTTTGGAGATAAGAGTGGGATTGGTGGTCACCCCGTCTATCATACCCAGCCTTTTGGCTTCTTTGATCTCTTCAATGTTAGCGGTGTCTATGAAAAACTTCATCAGCAGCCTCCTAATACCTAAGGTGTAAGAAAAGGGGAATACAAAGCCACACCTTCAGGAACCAAGAAAATATTACCACAGATGGAGAGAATTTTAAAGGGGAAATTGCTGCCTGAATGAGACGAAAGGGAGGATACCTTTTAGTAAGGTGGCTCTATGCCTTTTGGGTTGACACCAGTTTAAATTCTGATATATTGAAAGAGAGTATTCTTTTGATATGCAGGAGCTGATATTATGAAAGTTCGTAAAGCTATCTTTCCGGCTGCTGGAAAAGGAACCAGATTTCTCCCAGCAACCAAATCCCTCCCCAAGGAGATGCTTCCTTTGATAGATAAACCCCTGATCCATTATGGGATAGAAGAAGCTTTAGCTGCGGGTATAAAGAGCATTATAATTATCACCTGCCGGGGCAAATCAGCCATTGAGGACTATTTTGATGTCTCCTATGAACTGGAGATGCTCCTGCAGGAACGAGATAAGACCGACCTGCTGAAGAGGGTGAGGGAGATTTCCGAACTGATGGAAATTTCCTATGTCAGGCAGAAATCACCTCTGGGAGTAGGTCATGCCATTTATATTGCCAGGGAGCTGGTGGGGGAAGAGCCTTTTGCAGTGCTTTTCGCCGACGATATAATACAGGCTTCCGTCCCCTGTATTAAACAGCTCATAAAAGAGGCGGAGAAACTGAAAAGCCCGGTGCTGGCTATCCAGCAGGTAAGGAGAGAGGAGACGAGCAAGTATGGCATCATTCAGGGCGAGAAGATAGCAGACCGCCTCTACCGCATTACCGACATGGTAGAAAAGCCCTCACCTGAAGAAGCCCCATCAGACCTGGCTATTGTGGGAAGATATGTCCTTACCCCCGAAATCTTCCCCCTGCTGGAAAAGACCCTCCCGGATAAGTCGGGAGAGATTCAGATAACCGATGGGCTCCGACTTCTGGCACAGCAGGTCCCCATTTATGGCTATCAGTTTGAGGGGATAAGATTTGACGCCGGGAGCAAGTGCGGTATGCTGAAAGCAATCGTAAAACTTGCCCTTGAACACCCCGAGGTGGGGGAGGAATTCAGAGAATATCTCAAATCCCTCAGGTTTTAAGCCGCCATCAATAAGCCTCTGGTAATTAAGTAAAGGTGAAAGGAAGCCCTTGCCAGGGAGCCGAACTCGTCACCCCAGCAGGGGCTTTTTAGAAGGGGGATGATTGGGATTTAAGCAGCGTTACGAGAGCATCTAAAATCTGAAAAGAAACCCACCAGAGGCGGTTATTCCCCCCAGGTCGAAGTCCTCGAAGCCAACAAAATCGGCAGAAAGCGGACCTTTGATTATATTGTATCTCATCTCAGCCGTGACCGACCAATTTGAGCCGATGGGAATCTCTACACCGCCCAACAGGTGGAACCCCACATCGGTCCCCTTGGATAAGAAGTAAGTGGTGTAGATAGTAAAGTCGTAGAAATCAATGTAGTCACCAACCTCCTCGTACCGCCAGAAATAGAGCCCTACACCCCCACCGACATAGGGGATGACCTTGTTGAGCGTCCGACGCGCTCGAGGTCCGGGAACCTTCCATCTGCCGAGGGGTAGAATTTTGGCGGTGAAAGTCAGGGGAACAATCCGCAGGGAGATGGTCTGCTCGATGGGATATCCGAATTCGTCGGTCCAGTCCCGGTATTCTGTGGGAATTGAGCGCCGGTAAAAGTCTGCCCCAATGCCTATATCAAGATAGTTGTTGACCCCGAAATTAAGCTCTATGCCCACTGAGGTGCGATTGAAATCCTCCACCGACATCGTCAGCAGTTCAGCGTTGTAGTCCCAGAGGTCGCTCTTCCCATTTGGCATAAAGTAACCTAACTTGATGCCGATGGAATTATCCAGATAGCCCCGAAACCTCACCTGGTTGGCACCCGCCATGCTGGTAATTAAGAGAACCAGAAGCGCTATCCCTACTATGAACCTTTTCATGCTATTCCTCCTTTCACTAAGTTTTAAAGCAAATAATATGCCAGTCAAAATATAAGTTTCATGTCATTATCGTGTAATTTTCATATAATTATACTATATCACATATTAGCGGAAACTTATTTTTGTCCTCAAAAGGGGACGATTTGTCCCCTTTAAAGAATGAGTTTGAAAACCTTGCGAAATCCCTTTTTTAAATTATAATAACCATGTGGCATGATTTAGACTTTTTTTCTCTTTTGGTAGTCTAACTAATAGGAGAGTAAAAAACAGTCACGCGGGATGAATTAAGTGAAACCGACAGATGAAGGACTGGTAAAGAGGTTTTTAGAGGGGGATCAGAACAGCTTCAATCTGCTGATGTGGCGCTGGGAGAAGCCCCTCTATCATTTCATCTATCGGATGATAGGAGACCAGGAGGAGGCGCGGGACCTCTGTCAGGAGAGTTTTCTGCGGGCTTACCGCTCTTTGAGAGGTTTCAAGCAGAAGGCAAAGTTCTCCAGCTGGCTGTATAAGATAGCCATAAACCAGTGCCACTCCTGGGGAAGAAAGAGGAAGAGGGCTCGGGTTATCTCCCTCTCCGAGATAGCCCGGGGTGATGAGTATGCTCCGAGAGAGGAGCGGGAGGGGGCTTCCAACTCGCCAGTGGAAGGCAATCTTGAGCGCCGCGAGAGGGAGATAATGGTGCGTCAGGCACTGGCTCGTCTCCCCGAGAAACAGAGGTTGGTAATTATCCTCAAGGAGTATCAGGAGCTTAAGTTCAGCGAGATTGCCCGGCTGCTGCGGTGCCCAGTGAGCACGATAAAATCGAGGTTATATGCAGGGCTGGTGGCTATGAGTTCTATACTTGCCAGCTCGGCGGTGCAGCAGGGAAAATCAGCCCGCTCCCAAAACATGGGTGGGAGACAGTTATAGAATGAGTTGGATAACTTACGCTATTAAAGCACATTGTTTCATATGCGGAATTGTTCTTCTCTTTCTTGAAACATAAAGTCAGATAAGAAGGTAATTAGATTAAATGAGTCAGAGGTGAGTTAAATGAAGTGCAAAGAGTCTCAACGACTCCTCGTCAGCTGGCTTTACGGCGAGCTCTCTGACGAGGAGAGGAAGCAGATGGAAGGGCATCTTTCCCGTTGCTCTCATTGCCGGCAGGCGAAGGAGAAGATTCAGCAGGCAAAGGGTACCCTGGAGCAATGGGAGGTGGAAGAGCCCTCCTGGAAGAGCGTTATCCTCCCCGGCAGAGAGCCCCGGTGGAGAGGGTGGTATTACTGGCTCTTCGGAGGAGCAACTCCCCTGCGGCGTGCGGCTGCCGTTGCCGTGATGGTGGCTGTGGTGGGATTGGTGGTTTTCTCGCTGCTGAACCTCAGGGTCAGCTACGCAGGGGGGGATGTCAGCGTTGGGCTGAGCCTGGTACCTCCTCGGAGCGAGGTGGTCAGATTAGCGGTTGACCAGGAAGCTCTTACGCAGGAGAGACTCATGGTTCAGGAGGAAACGCTTGATTTGGTGAACAAGTTGATGCTGGCTTACCACCAGAAGCAACAAGAGGATTTAGCCACCGCCCTTCAGAGGATTACTGCACAGTGGCAGCTGCTGCGCCGTGTGGACCTGGAATACATCGGAGACGGATTTGATACAATTCAGCAGCAGACCTACCGCGACCTGCAGCGCACCAATCAGCTCCTCAACCTCGTGCTAACCAGCGCCCAGGAGGAAAAGAAATAACTGTTCTGCTTCCTGCATTGTTGAGAAAATGAAAAAGACATAGGAGGTTTAAAGATGAAAGCATACTTTTGGAGAATGGGAGTCTATCTCCTGGTGGGGATAGTAGGTTTCACTTTCCTCCTCCCTGCCAACCTCTTCGCTCAGAGGGGCAAGGAAGTTGACTACAAGCTCCTCCGAAGGGATATTGAGGTGATGGTGGGAGTGATCAACACCATGCTCAAGGAGAGCTGGGTTGATGAAGAGAAGGAACACATATATATCTCTATAAGGAGAGTAAAGTGCCAGGGTTTCCACCTCAACGACTACGGTATTGTCTTCACCCTCTCCCTTCCTACTAGCTATGGAATAGGAATAGTAGGGATACCTGAGCTTGCGGTGAGGTTGGAGGATTTGGAGTGGAGAAGAGTAGAGAGAGAGAAGAAAGCTCAGGAGGAGGAGACAAAGAAGAAAACGGCAGAGGAAATATTAGCGGAGAGTTTCGCCAAACTCAAAGACCAGCTCATTGACATTATGGGGAACTACGGCGATTTCATAAAGCAGGTGCCAGCTACGGGATACATTACTATTGTCGTCTTCTACGGGGACTCGGACTCGTTCAGGGGTATCAGCAAACGGATGATTCTGACCATCAAGCGGGGTGATATCTCCGAATACCGCGACGGAAAGCTCTCCATGGCGGAGTTCAAGAGAAGGGTGAAATCTACAGAATATTAGTCCTCAACCTTTTTCTATTCTTTCCTAAATTTAAGCAGGGGGAGCAATGCTCCCCCTGTGTTTCCATTGTCAGCCCTTCCCATAGCGACCGAAGTTTTTTCTCGCCTTATTAAAGAACTTTTGTGTGTCCAGAAGCGTTTTTGTTATAATAGTGGGCTTTAGTTGTGTGGAACTTATAAAGGAGAGATGAACATGCCAGGAAGCAAGTTTTTTGTGATGGTTCATTTGCTGTTTTTAGTGTTTATCATGACCTGGGCTGGCTCGGATGAGAATTTGCTTTTTGGACAAGAAGCCAGGGCAGCCTCAGAATCGTTATCTACGGCTCAATCCGAGCAGCAGGAGGCTAAGGAACTGCCACCAGCGCAGCATTACACGGTAACCAGAGCAACCTCTGCAGTAAAAGTGGATGGCATACTGGACGAAGACGCCTGGGCGAATGCGGTGGTAATCAAACTTCCTTACGAGTACCTTCCTGGGGATAATATCCCGGCGCCGGTGGAAACCGATTGTCTGGTCACTTACGATAATAACAGCTTGTATGTGGCCTTCCGTGCCTTTGACCCCAATCCCCGTGAGATTCGTGCTCACTTAATGGACCGGGATGCCATAGACACTTTCATCCAGGACGACCATGTCACTATACTGATTGATTCCTTCAACGATGAGCGGAGGGCGTTTCAGTTTCGTGTGAACCCTTTGGGTGTGCAGGCGGATGCCAACTTTAGCGAGTTAGAAGGCTATGAAGATTTTTCATGGGACGCCATCTGGGACTCTGCCGGTCAAATCACAGACGAGGGCTATGTGGTCGAGATTGCCATTCCCTTCAATCAACTGCGCTTTCCTCGCAGCTCGGATGTTCAGACCTGGGGTTTCAGCGCCGAACGCTCCTATCCCCGCAGTGTCCGCCATCGCATACAGTCACATGTCAGAGACCGAAATATCTCATGTTTTCTTTGTCAGGCAAATAAGCTCGCCGGCTTTGAGGGGATTACCCCCGGGCGTAACCTGGAATTTGACCCCACGCTGACCTCCAGCCGCACTGATATACGGAGTGACTTTCCGCAGGGGGGAATGGAGGCCGGTAAAGCGGATGTGGAGCCTGGCATCACCGCCCGCTGGGGGATTACCCCCAATCTGATGCTTAATGCTACTGGTAATCCCGAATTCTCGCAGGTGGAAGCCGATATTGCCCAGTTGGATGTCAATGTCCGCTTCGCCCTCTATTACCCTGAGAAACGCCCATTCTTCCTGGAGGGTGCCGACTTTTTTCTCACTCCCATGAATGCGGTGTTTACCCGCACGGTAGCTGACCCTGTGGCGGGGCTGAAGCTCACCGGAAAAGTGGGCAAAAACGCACTGGGCGTTTTTTCTGCTCACGATAGGATCAACAATTTGATTTTCCCCGCCAACCAGACTTCTCAGTTTACCTCACTGGACCAGGGAGTTACCAGCGGGGTGTTTCGTTACCGGCGAGATGTGGGTCGGGCATCTACCTTGGGGGTTCTTTATGCCGGTCGCACGGGAGAAGACTACTATAACCAGGTATTCGGTTTCGACGGCTTCATAAGGCTCTCCAATACCAAGACTGTGAGTTTCCAGTATCTCCACTCGGAGACTGATTACCCACAGGATGTCGCTCTCAGTTAC
>NJBL01000051.1 GCA_005223145.1 bacterium (candidate division B38) B3_B38
AGCCCTTATCGGGGGTGTCCATACCACTTATACCACGGAGAAAGGAGTCTACCGCTTCCCCTCTCTGCTACCCGGATTATACGAGCTGACCTTCTCCCTGAATGATTTTCAGACTCTTAAGCAGCAGGATTGAAAGGTCATCGTGGGGAGCACGATGACCGAAGATTTTGTTCTCAAACTTTCCCCCCTGAGGGAGACCATAACCATAACGGGAGAATCCCCTCTGGTTGATATTAGCAAGTCGGGTATTTCCACCAACTGAACCACCGAGCTCATGGAGAACCTTCCCCTGGAGCGCTATACATTCTTTGACCTGGTGAATGTCACTCCGCGTTTATGGACAGGTAGTGGCGAAGCTAGCTCCCGCAGCATGGCCTTCGGAGGGATGGTGGAGTCCAACGCCTATCAATTTGAGGGGGTCGATGTGAGTGCCCCCGAGTATGGGGCTGCCTGGCCCTGGATTAATCCCGACATCATCCAGGAGATAGAGGTCAAGGGGATAGGCACCAAGGCAGAGGACGGTCAATTCACGGGCACGGTCATCAATGTGGTCACCAAATCCGGAGGGAACGAGTTTCACGGCGCGACGAACTTCTTCTATCGCCACGACAGCCTCATGTCGGACAACTCTGAGGGCTTTATGGATACCAATTTGGAGGTGGGGAGGATCGACGATGAACAAGCCCAGTGGCCTTTCCATGTGGAGAAGTGGAATGATGTGGGGGCACAGCTTGGTGGTCCCATTATGAAGGACAAGATTTAGTTCTTCGGAGCCTTCTGGCGCCAGATTGACGGCAGCAGCGAGAACGCCAGCAATGCCAACTATGTGGCTACCTTCAGGGATACCCAGGCTTTTATCAAGGGTACCGCTCAGCTCACCCCCAACAACCGCCTCACCGGATATTACAACTACGAATGGTTCGCCCTCCCTGACACCATCGTCCCCGGCCGTACTCCGGATAGCACGGTCACTGAGGACGTGGGTCTTCCTACTGCCACCATGCTGTGGACCTCTATATTGAGCGACCGCACATTCTTTACTCGCGGGTTGCCCGCATCTTCGGTCTCAACCAGGGGTCCATAGAAATCGCGGCTGAAAAGCGCGGAGAACACGGGCATCGCCTTTCCTACATCACGGACCTCGATTTCCGGGTGGAGAAGCATTTTCAGCTCTCTGACACCATCAGGCTAAGGGGATTCTTCGAGGTCTTCAATGTCCTCAACAGCGACAACCCCTGCGGGTTCTGGAGCAGAACCTGGGCACCGGGTGAGGACTTTTCCCTTATTATATCTTCCCGCCGCGAAGAGCAATGGTCGGAGTAAAGATGGAATTCTAATAGAAACGAGCGTTCCTTAGCTGAGCTGTTAAAGGGGAGAGCCCTGAAAGGGGCTCTTCCCCTTATTTTTTGGGGAAAATTTTTTGAAAGGGGGACTTTATTCATTAAATGCCTTTTCAATCTATAGAGGTGCTGAGGTCTTCACTAAAGGCTCTTTTGGTTGTCTGTTGTTTCGGAGTAGTGCTACTAAGCCTCACGAGCTGTGAGTGCTCTTAAACAATAAGCAAACATAATTTAGCTATCTGCATAAAATACCTTCCCCATTAAATTTTTGCTTGACATATCTTATTTTTGGTGATATGCTTTTGCCGAGTTGAATTTAGAAGCATAGAGAGAAAGTTTTTGTCTGTTTCGTAACTTTTAGCCCTCAAAGGGATTATTGTAATCCTGGAGGGTTTTTTTATTGAAGAAGGAGGAAGGATAAATGGCTAAGAAGCTTTACGTCGGCAATCTCGCCTATACGGTGACGGAGGAGGAGCTGAAGGAGCTGTTTGAGCAGGCGGGGAAGGTGGAATTGGTAAAGATGATCACCGACACCATGACTGGTCGCTCCAAGGGGTTCGCCTTTGTGGAGATGATGGAAGAGGAGGAAGCCAGGAAAGCTAAGGAGATGTTCAACGGTTACACTTTCAAGGAGAGAAAACTGGTGGTGGACGATGCCCGCCCGCAGCGGGAGAGAGGAAGCAGAGACTTCGACAGCAGAAGGGGGGGAAGAGATAGAGGCCGGTCCAGATATTAACAGGTGAGAGGGTTAGCCCCTCGAGGAAGGAAGCTTCTCCTCCTTTCAAGGGAGAAGTTCGATAAATGCCGTCCACCCTCATGTCAAGCCTTCCTTTCAAAGCCTTTCAGTTTCACCCTTTCCCATAAGGTTGTCATAGAGAAAAAATCCATATAGCAAGCCCGGGGGAGGAGTTTAAGCAGGTGAACCTTTTCACACGCCAGTGGGTTTTCTGTCTGCCAGCTTTCCTGACCCCTATTGAAAAGGGAGAGGCGGTGAGGTTTTTTTCCTCTTCTATTCTATGAGAGGCATAATAAGATGAAATTCCTCTCCGGAATGTAGGGCTCTACTGCTCTAACAAAATTCTTATTGAAAATCTTTCCCTATTTGTCTTAAAATAAACTGTCTTTAAAAAAGTACCCTGTAGCAGAGGGATAGCAAGGCGTTATCATATTACTGCTTTTTGCTCGGGCTACAGAAAAGCGTAAGTCAAACAAAGGCTTCATTACTATCTTTTCAAAGGAGGGAGATATGAGAGGCACACATCTCAAAGAAAGGTTCATGGCAGGGGAATTCTCCTTATGGGGAGTCATGAGGACTGGAATCTTTAGGCTGGCTCTTGCTATTTTATTAAGTCTTCTTCTCACTCTACTTCTTCCCAACGGTCTTTATGCGCAGAGCTATACCCTGGAGGATATATTAAGCACACCCTTCCCTTCGAGCCTGATTGCCTCGCCGAAGGTCGACCGGGTGGCATGGGTCTTTGACAATTGTGGGATGAGGAATATCTGGGTGGCTGAAGGACCGGACTATAAAGCTCACCAGCTGACTGACTATGACCAGGATGATGGGCAAGAGATTGGTGAGCTGAGTTTCAGTCCCGACGGCTCGGTCATCGTCTATGTGAGAGGAGGAAATGCCAATCGCCAGGGCGAATATCCCAACCCCACCAGCGACTCCAGGGGGGCTGAGCAGGCGGTATGGGCTATCAAGGTATCCGGGGGGAAGCCCTGGCGCCTCGGGAAAGGGAATCATCCGGTTGTATCACCATCCGGGGACCAGGTGGTCTTTACCTACCGGGGCAAGCTCTTTGCAGCACCCTTAGATGGCTCCAGCGAGGCCAAGCCCCTGTTTGAAGGGCGAGGTCGCAATGGCTCACAGTGTTGGTCGCCGGACGGCTCCCAGCTCGCCTTCGTGAGCCAGCGGGATGACCACAGCTTTATCGGGGTATACAACCTTAAGGCGGAAACCATCACCTGGCTAATGCCCGATGTGGAGCGGGATGACCTTCCTGTCTGGTCACCTGACGGAAGAAGCATAGCCTGCATCCGCTTTCCGGGACGAACAGCGGATGACTCGTATGGGCGGGAACTTGGCCTCCCCTTCGCCATCTGGGTAGTCGATGTGGAGACCGGCAAGGGGAAAGAGGTCTGGAATTCACCCGATGACAGCGGGGGATTTGCACAGTACTACCCTGCTCAACCCCTTATGTGGGCAGCCGAAGACCGACTTCTCTTCTACTCGGAGCATGAGGGCTGGATGCATATCTATTCGGTATCGGTGAAAGGAGGGGAGGCTGTCTGTCTTACCCCCGGGGAGTGTGAAGCAGAGCACGCCGCTCTGTCTGCCGACCGCCATACCCTTATTTTCAACTCTAACTGCGGAGATATTGACCGGCGGCATCTCTGGGCAGTCCCGGTAACTGGGGGGGAACCCAAACCGCTGACCACCGGGAAGGGGAACGAATGGAGCCCGGTGGCTCCTACCAGCGGGAAAAGCATTATGCTTTTCTGTTCCACCGCCAGCCAGCCGGCTGCCCCGGCAGTAATTCCCATCAACGGTGGAAACCCGCGCCTTATCGCTCCCCAGGCAATTCCCCGGCAGTTCCCAGCGAAAGCCCTGGTTGAGCCACAGCAGGTAATCTTCCAGGCTGCAGATGGCCTGGAGATCCACGGTCAGCTCTTCCTGCCGCGGGAGGCAAAAGCGGGGGATAAGCGACCGGCGGTCATCTTCATGCACGGTGGTCCCATCCGGCAGATGCTCCTGGGCTGGCACTACCTTTACTATTATCACAATTCTTACGCTATGAACCAGTACTTAGTCAGCAGAGGTTATGTTGTCCTGTCGGTGAACTTCCGCTCCGGCATCGGCTACGGACGAGCTTTCCGCACCGCTCCCCATCAGGGGCCTCGTGGGGCTTCAGAGTATCAGGACATCGTCGCCGGTGCTCAATATCTGCGGGGTCGACCCGAGGTTGACCCTCGTAAGATCGGGCTATGGGGTGGCTCCTATGGAGGATACCTCACCGCCCTGGGACTGGCCAGGGACTCCGAGCTGTTCGCCGCCGGGGTGGACCTCCACGGGGTGCACGACTGGTCCATGCGAGGACGCCGCCGCGAGGGAGGGGGATGGGGACTCTATGGGGAGGAGCTGTTGCGCCTGTCCTATGACTCTTCTCCCGTAGCAGATGTCAGCTTCTGGAGTTCGCCGGTGCTGTTCATCCACGGCGACGATGACCGGAATGTAGATTTCATCCAGACCACCGACCTGGTGCAGCGGCTGCGAGCTCTGGGAAAAGCCCATGTGGAGACTCTGGTCTTTCCCGATGAAGTTCACGACTTCCTGGTCCATGGCCACTGGCTAAAAGCTTACCATGCGGCAGCCGATTTCTTCGATAGGTTCCTGAAGGGCAAGGCTCACTGACACTACCCTCACATTGCACCGCTAAGGTGAAATTGCGAGTAGGAGGAAAATGAAGGAGTAAGCGATGACGAGTGAGAAGAAGCTTGAACCGATGCCCGATTTCCATTTCAAGTGCATGATGTGGTTGTATAAGCTTGCAGACCCCATCTGGAATCCGCGGAGACATATAAAGAAGATTCCGATAAAAGAGGGAATGGTAGTGGTAGATTACGGATGCGGACCGGGCAGGTTCACCATACCAGCGGCAAAGTTAGTGGGACGACAGGGCAGGGTCTTTGCTGTGGACATTCATCCGCTGGCTATTAAGGTGGTGAAAGAAAAAGCGGCTCGTAAGTCGTTAACAAACATAGAGACAATGCTGTTAGATTCCTATAACACCGGGATTAAAGGTTCAAGTGTTGACCTCATTCTCCTTATTGATGCGCTTCACATGATTACAGACCACCATGCTCTGTTTCGGGAGATGCATCGGCTGCTCAAACAGGATGGGATAATCTTTATGGATGCTGAACATATGAAAAAGTCACGAGCAGTAGACATTGTTGAAAGTACCGGCCTGTTCACCATAGTTGAACGTCGGGGTAAGGACATGCTGGTTGCCCCAAAAGCCGAGCGGTGAGGTCGGCAACTTCTTCTCACACCACGAGGTTTGCTACTTGCTTCGTTCGCCCAAATGCCTTGCGCACTTCGCAAAGCCCGAAAACCTTAGAAAGCGAAGCAGGGTGAAAAAGCGATACACACCGGTAACCGTAGAAAAAGGGAGAGAGAGTTTTGCGCTGGTTTGAACTGTTGGGATGGGGATTTGAGCTCATCATTGCCCTGGGGTCCATTCTCTTTATAGCCACCAGCCTCAAAGAGAGGGCACTCAGGGCTGGATTAGTGGGCTTGGCCATTCTGGGTGCCCTAAACGGGGTTATTGTGTTTTTATTGCTTTATTTAGAGGAGGGGAGAAAGGGGGGTATTATAATCTTGGATGCGGTTTTTATCCTGTTAGCCATCTCCTTGCTCACACCAATAGGGAAGAAGCTCCCCTTGCGGGTGGTGGGAAAAATAACCCGGGTCGACGAGCGTGACATCCCCTTTTCTCGCATCCGGTATGAGATAGGGAGCCCCATTTATGAGCAATATTATGCCCGCCATCCCGAAGCAAAGGGAATCTACGACAGAATACGCCTCCTTCCCGGGCTGGCTGCTCCAGGGACACCGACCTACTCCCCCCTCGGCGCTCCCCTATCTCACGCCCAGTTTGATTTCCTGGAAGAGCTGGCCGACTTGGTGGATGTTCCCCCTCATACAAACCGGGTTGAGGTTGACACCCAGTGTATGTCGGCATCTTTAAAGGAGACCATAAAATACCTGGGAGCTAAGCTGATAGGCATAACAGAGCTCAATCAGGATTATGTTTACACCCACATTGGTCGCCGCCCGGGAAAATATGGTCAAAAGGTTGAGCTGACCCATAAATATGCTATAATCTTCGCTGTGGAGATGGATTATAAAATGATAAGAGCAGCCCCTAACCTGCCTGTAATTATCGAGACCGGTAAGCAATACATAGAGGCTGCCAGAATCGCTCTGGTCATCGCCAATTACATCCGGCGATTGGGCTACCCGGCGAGGGCTCATATTGATGCCAATTACCAGTCCATGCTCCCTCCGGTGGCTGCAGATGCCGGATTGGGGGAAATTGGCAGAAACAACATCTTAATCACCAGGCCCTACGGCGCCCGGGTGAGATTGGGGCTGGTAACCACTGACCTCCCTCTTGTGCCTGACAAGCCTATCCTGTTCGGAGTGCAGGATTTCTGCCAGAGGTGTCGCAAATGCGCAGATAATTGCCCTTCAAAGGCTATATCCCCGGATAAGAAGAAGGTCATCCGGGGGATTGAGAAGTGGGAATTTGACCCCGAAAAGTGCTTTGCCTACTGGAACTCGGTAGGGACCGACTGCGCCCTCTGCATCCATACCTGTCCCTTCAGCAAACCCGATAATCTACTCCACAGGGCGATAAGATATGCCATCGACAAGTCGGTGGTTGCCCGACAGCTATCGGTGTGGATGGACGACCTCTTCTATGGGCGAACACCCCGGAGCGAAGCCTATCCAACATTTATAAACTTATTAAAAAAGGAGGTTTAAGATGAGGGATCATAAGATAACTTTCGCCTTGCTTATAGCTCTTATGGTATCCCTGTTCTCGGCAGGCATAGTTTCCGCTCAGAAGATACCCTCCCCGGAGGAGTTCTTCGGCTTTAAGATGGGGACCGATTACAAGCTGGCGAGATGGGATAAGATTGTGGAGTATTTCTACCTGCTGGACAAAAACTCCCCCAAAATTGCAGTGCAGGAGTTAGGGAAGTCCACCGAGGGCAATCGCTTCCTGCTGGCAATCATCTCTTCCGCCGAAAACCTGAAGAACCTCGACAAGTACAAATCCATCTGCCGCAAGTTAGCCGACCCACGCGGTCTGTCCGCCAGGGAGGTGGACAAATTAGTTCAAGAGGGTAAAACCGTAGTAGCCATGACCATGAGCCTCCATGCGACCGAAGTAGGAGGCAATCAGCTCTCTCCCGAGTTAGCCTACGAGCTGATAACCTCGCCCTCTCCCGAAATCAAAACAATCCTTGACAATGTCATCTTCCTCCTCTTCCCCAGCTTTAACCCGGACGGGCAGATTATGGTGGTCGACTGGTATAACAAGTACTTGGGAACCGAATACGAAAACTCACGCCTCCCCTGGATGTACCACAAATATACCGGGCACGACAACAACCGCGATGCCTATATGCTGACCCAGGCGGAATCGCGCCACGTCTCCCGGGTGCTGTATAACGAGTGGTTCCCCCAGTTCTATGTTGATATGCACCACATGGGGAGTTCCGGTGCCCGCTACTACATCCCACCCTACTACGACCCCCTCCATCCTAATGTGGACCCTCTAATCTGGCGGGAGCATATGCTGGTGGGCTCCCATATGGCGGTGAAGCTTGAGGAAGCGGGGAAGAAAGGAATTGAAACCGGCGCTCCGTACACCGCCTGGTGGATGGCTTCCTTCCATATGATAACCAACTACCACAACATCGCCGGGATGCTGACTGAGTCTGCCAGTGCTCAAATAGCTTCTCCCATCTATATCCATCCCGACCAGCTCCGACCGGGGAGGCGCGGCAGACCCGAATATAAAGCCCAGCTCAGCTTTCCCAGCCCCTGGGAGGGGGGATGGTGGCGCCTGCGTGATATTGTGGAGCAGCAGAAGATTTCTACTATGGCTCTGTTGGATGTGGCTGCCCGCTTCCGCGATATGTTCCTGAGGAACGCTTACCACAAGGCGATGCGCAATGTCAACCGGGGAAAAAGCGAGCCGCCCTATGCCTACATCATACCAGCCAACCAGCGAGACCCACTAACGGCGGTCAAGCTCGTTCAGACCCTGATGTTAGCCGGCGTTGAAGTGCATCAGACAAAGGGTAGCCTGCAGGTGAACAACTCGGTCTATCCCCCGGGCTCCTATGTTATCCTCTTAGCCCAGCCCCTGCGAGCCTATGTCAAGTCGCTGCTGGAGCAGATTAATTACCCCGACAACCCCTGGACACGCGAGTATCCCGGGGGACCTCCCATGAGACCTTATGACATGGCGGCATTCAACATAGCCGAGCATATGGGAGTGAAGGCTATCCCCATTGATACCCCTGTGACCGCGCCTTTAACCAAAATAAAAGAAGCGGAGATGCCCGAGGGCAGGGTCATCGGCTCCGGCAAAAATGGCTATCTGCTGGAGCACGAGACCAACGATAGCTTCATCGCTATCAACAGACTCCTCAAAGAGGGAGCCGAGGTCTACTGGCTCAAAAAGAGCCTGCTCGATGGTGAAAGAAGCTATCCACCGGGAACCATTTTCATCCCCGATTCTCCCGGTCTAAAAGCAAAGCTGGAGGCCATTGCCCGCCAGACCCATCTGACCTTCTACACCGCCAATCAGAAAGTGAAAGGTGAGGCGTATAAACTCCGCCCCCTGAAGCTGGGGATGTATAAGAGGTATATGGGTGGTAGTATGGACGAAGGGTGGACCCGGTGGATTCTGGAGCAGTTCCAGTTCCCCTTTGCCTCTATCTATAACAAAGAGATGAAAGAGGGGAAACTGAGGGAGAAATACGATGTGATTATCTTCCCCGATGACAGAATGCAGACCATCATCGGACCCGCTGATGACGAAGAGCAGCGAATATACAACCCCACCCCACCGGAATACAGGGGTGGCATCGGCGATGAGGGGGTGAAGAACCTGGAGGAGTTTGTCCAGCAAGGGGGGACCCTTATCACTCTGGATTCCGCCTGCGAGCTTCCCATAAAAAAGTTCCTCTTGTTATTACCAATTGAGAATGTACTGGAGGGTGTTTCCTCCGAGGAGTTCTTTTGCCCCGGCTCCACTCTCCACATCAAGCTCAATCATAATCACCCGGTTTCTTACGGAATGGGAGAGGACGCCTTAGCCCTGTTCTGGAACAGCCCGGCGTTCTCCATCGACTATACTCCCTGGAACGAACGCTACCAGGTGGTAGCTCGCTACCCAGAGGAGAATCAACTGCAGAGCGGATGGCTCATTGGCGGAAAGAGGCTGAGCCGTAAGGCAGCCATCATTGATGCCCAATGCGGAGAGGGGAGGGTCATCCTCTTAGGCTTCCGGGTGCAGCATCGGGCACAAACCCACGGAACCTTCAAGCTCCTGTTCAATTCCATCTACTACGGAAGTGCCATCCCTGAGCAACTGCCTTAGCCTCAGCTGATAAAGGGCTGAGCACATAAACTGGGATATTTAGCCCTCTTCCGCGCAAGACCGAGCGGGGGAGAGAGGCTCAATCGGAGGGGTAACTCCCCTCCGATTTTTTTATTGGTAAGCTGGTACTTCAGCCTGAAATATGCACGAAGGTGACTATTAAAGCTGAGGCAAAGCGGCGGGAGATACAAAAACATACCTCCATAAACTAAAGAATATTGCATCATGCAACAACAGGGTTTATAAGAGATGAAGTCTTAGTGATTTGAAAAAACGGAAGGAGCTGAAGTTAACGCAGGAAAAGGAGGAGATGTGTTCCGTCTTATCTGAAATATGGCTTGATCATCGGGAAAAGGTCAGTTTAGATTTCAAGTGTGAGGAAAGCGGGAGAAATTCGTGCTGAATGTGTCGTAATTTTTGACCTGACAACCTCCAAGATGATGGTGTGATAACACTTTCTTTAATGAGGATAATAAAAATGTCAGGGAGAAAATGATAAATGAGGAAGCTAAGATAGTCCTCTCTAAAGCAGCCGATGATTTGCCTTTTTCTGTGGACAATATCAATTATTGTTGCTATACTTTCATTCATCTTGCCTCAGGCGGCATGAATGAAAGGAGATTTTATTAACTAAGCAATTCTTAGAACTCCGGAGGCGAGGTAGATTTTCGCCCTCTTGCCCGTTGCTCCCACCTGGCTAATGTATACTCTCCTCTAAGCTAAAGAATTTACACATGGCATAAATTGATTAATAAATCAATGTGCGATAGGCAAAAATTTTAAACATATAATGGACGGCGATTCAATTAATAGTTGCCAGCTTTAACTAATTCCATTCATCTTGCACTAAATAAGCTCTCTATTTAGTATTGTTGCCATTTTATCCATATTTTGCTTTATTTTTTCGCATTTATATTCTATATTGAGTATAAATCGCCGTATGTCACTATTAATGAGCAAGTTAGAGGTATTGCTACTTTTATTAAAAAAATAGTAATTTTTTACTTGACAAACAATCTTTATGTTGCTAAACTGCAATCCGTGTTGCTTTTAAAAGGCAAGATATTATTGGCGGCGCTAAACTGAGGCCTTTATAGTGGTTGCTTTACCCTAAGGATAAAGGTAGCAATGAGTATTCAGCTTAGTAATAAGGAGAAAGCGATGATAAAAATACTCATTGCTGATAATCACCCAATTGTCCGCCAAGGACTGAAACAGATTCTCCGGAAAACTTGCGATATGGTTGTAGCTGATGAAGCAAGCAATGGGCAAGAGGTGCTTGATAAAGTATGGAAAAATGATTACGATGTGATTTTGTTAGACATTTCCATGCCCGGCAGAAGTGGGTTGGACGTTCTAAAACAATTAAAAAGTCAGAAACCCGAACTTCCCATTCTGGTATTAACCATGCATCCGGAAGAGCAATATGCGGTGCGGGTCTTAAGGGCAGGTGCCTCTGGATATTTAACAAAAGAAAGCGCACCAAATGAATTGATAAAGGCTATACGAAAAGTATCGCAGGGTAGGAAATATGTCAGTTCTTCTCTGGCGGAGAAATTAGCTTTTGGGTTGGAAATTTATAGCGAAAGACCACTCCATGAGACTCTCTCCGACCGTGAGTATGAGGTGATGCGTATGATAGCCTCAGGGAAGAGGGTAAAGGAGATTGCCGAGGAACTTTTCCTGAGTATAAAAACCATCAGCACCTATCGAAGCCGCATTCTGGAAAAAATGAAAATGAAGAGCAATGCGGAATTAATGCATTACGCCATACAAAATAAGCTGGTGGATTAAAACGACTATAAAGCAGGGGGTAACGATGGGCAACTATGTTTTATGCCCTGAAAATTTAATTCCGCATAGTGATGCTTTCCGTCCCCTGCATTCTACGCCTCAGTCACTAAACCTGGCACAGCTCATTGCCACCAGCCATTGTAGGACAAATACTGACAATATAATGAGCCATAATCCTACAAATAAATCAGACTTATGCTGATAGCTTTGTTGAATTTCTTTCTATAAGCTACACGGTTATATGAGAATGGCTATAATCAATCACAAGCGCTAAATAGATAATGTAAAGGATGGTTCCTGAAAGTATTTAGAAAATAAGGGCAGGGTCTCTCAAATCTGGCGGATTTGATTTTTAATGGGCCCCAAGCATAAGGTTACCCTTTTTGCTTCTGGCTCTACCCTGCCCATTTTAGATATTAGCAAAATTTGAGATGGAAATCAATTGAAAGGCATGCTCACTATTAATGAAAGACCTACTTCAAAAATCTCCTTTGGCAGATATTCCTCATCAAGGTCTATTCCTACCCCGGACCAATGGGAAGAAGTAGGTGGGCTAAACATGATAGGGAACATAACTCAGAATCTGATGGTTCTTGGCTTAAGCATAGACAGCGGATATTTTGTTTATCACAACATCAACAAAAGTAAGAATTTCAAAGGAGGTGATCAAGGAGATTATATGAAACACAATCTGCTTCTTGTTGTGGAGTCAGATGGAAGAAGCAGATAAGTCATCAGAAGATTATCTTTGACTGTCACAAGGTAACTTCTGATATCACGTAAATTCAAAATTAGAGGGGGAACAAAAAGTGAACAAAAGGCTATTGATTGGGCTGACAGTGGCAGCACTGCTCACTCTGGTGGTGGTGCCGCTTACGGTTCAGCCCCAAAGTATAGAACAGCTGTATCTCGTCAACAGCCCAATAGGAGGTGGCCTGACGAAACTCTTTCGGGTGGAAATTAATTCGGGTAGCTCGGTTGCGAATTTGTACCCTTTGCCCGCCGTGAACGGTTTAGACCCGGGGGAGATACCTTTTACCACTGTCCATGCACTTGCGGCCTCTATTGATGGGAAGAAGCTCTATGTCATCGACAAGTACATTAACACGGTAAAAGGAGGCACCGGTCAATTGGGCTACTATGATCTAGCGACACCTTCCTGGTGGGTAATTGACTATGTAAAACACAGCGGCAGCATAGTCCCCGGCATCGTTTGTGCTGCATTTTCACCTGATGGGATACTTTACGCGGCAAGCGAGATCACCGATTCTCTCTACATTGTAGATCCGAATACTGCCATTGCTACCCTGGTTGGCGAGGTAAGAAATAAAGCAGACGATACCACTGTTAATGTAGTGGGAGCTGACATGGTATTTGCTGCGGATGGCACTCTCTACTTCTGGACCAATAGGATAGATGCTCCTCGAGGCCTCTACAAGTTGGAAATCCCTGATCCAATCCCGGATAGCGTATATGGCACTTACATCGGGGAAACCAAGAGGATTCCAGATACCTTCTTCTTCTTCACAGGAATGGCCATCAGGGCGAATGGTATAGGCGACCTGGTGGGGTCCAATAAAGATAATAATGAGATGATTGTGTACAGCAAGACAGATGCTTCGCTGATTGCTATGTTGCCGATGTACCTGAATGGCTCTCAATTCGACCATCAATACGGTGACATGACCGTCGGGCAGTTAGGAATATGCACCCGGACGATTGGTTACTGGAAGAACCACCCGTGGAACGGTCAAACGGTTAACATCTGCGGTGAGACGGTTGACGAGGAGCTGGGGATGCAAATCCTTTGGGATGCCCGCGGAAAGGACTTCTCCATGTTCTTTGCCCAGCTCGTTGCTGCAAAGCTCAATACTTACGATTCCTCTGGTGTTCCGGTTATTGACGACGCCTTAGCGTGGCTGTGTTCGCAGCCGGACATCTTCACAAAGGATGGGGAACTCAACTGGCACAAGTCCTTCGACTCGAAAGACCAGAAGCAAGTGGCTTCTACACACTGGGAAGCCCTTGACAAGTTCAATAACGAATACCATTGCGAAGACCGGTGATTGCTGCTGAGTAGTAGCCAATCTTGGGGTAGAAGGCTATGCATATTCTGCCCTAAGTCGAACATAGTCCGGGCATGAGGGGGGAGGTTCATCCTCATCTGCTTCCGGATGCAGCATGCGGGTCAAAACTGCTGGACCTTCAAACTGCTGTTTAGCTCCATATGCTATGGAAGCGCCACCCCTTTCCAGCTGGCTTAGCCTCAGCCGATAAAGGGCTAAGCAATAACAAGGGGGGATTTCGCCTGCTTCATGCAAGGCGGAGGAGGCGAAACAGACTTAATCGGAGGGGTAAATGCCCCTCCGATTTTTTTATTGATAAGCTGAGGGTTTGAGAGTAAAATAAAAGAAAAAGACAAATTTATGATTCACGGAGGCGCAGATGAAATTGCAAAATGTAATCTACTGCGGGGACAACCTTGCCTGGATGCGGCAGGTGCCCGATGGCTTTATTGACCTCTGCTACATCGACCCTCCCTTCTTCTCCAACAAGCACTATGAAGTAATCTTCAATGACGGCGAGGAGATACGCTCATTTGAGGACCGCTGGAAGGGGAATATCTACCATTACATAGAATGGATGAAGGACAGGATCTTTGAAATCCACCGCCTGCTCAAGGATACTGGCTCCTTCTACCTCCACTGCGATTGGCACGCCGGACACTACCTCAAGGTGATGTGCGATGAGATATTCGGAATTAATAATTTTCAAAATGAAATTATTTGGTGCTACCAAATTGGCGGGAAGAGTAAAAGACGCTTCGGCAGAAAACATGATACAATTTTTATTTATACAAAATCAGATAATTATTTTTTTAATATCAATGATATCAAAATTCCAAGAAAACCAGGAACTCATATGAAGATAGCAAAGGATGCTAATGGACGCATTTATCAGGAAAAGACTGATCGGAAAACAGGAAAAATTTACAAATATTATATTGATGAAGGGAAAATTCCTGATGATTTTTGGTTAGATATACAACAGTTAAATAGGGAAGCCAGAGAACGTCTTGGCTATCCTACACAGAAGCCTGAGAGCCTGCTGGAGAGGATAATAAAAGCTTCTTCCAATGAGGGGGATTTAGTCTTTGACCCATTCTGCGGCTGTGGGACGACCCTGGTGGTGGCTCAGCGGCTGAAGAGAAATTGGCTGGGGATAGATGTCTCCCCTACCGCCTGCAAGCTGATGAAGCGGAGGCTGGCTAAGGTGGGCGTAGCCGGGGTGGAAATCTTCGGTCTCCCGCTGGATATAAACGAGTTAAAAGCCCTCAAACCCTTTGAGTTCCAGAACTGGGTCATCGGCAGCTTAGGAGGGACACTATCCGACAAGAAATCGGCTGATATGGGCATAGATGGTTACAGCTTTATGGAGAGAGACCCCATCCAGGTCAAACAGCAGGAGCATATGGGCAGAGTCGAGGTGGACAAGTTTGAGACCGCCCTGCGGCGTGTGGGCAAGAGCAAGGGGATAATGGTCGCCTTCAGCTACACCAAGGGAGCCTACGAGGAGGTCGCCCGCGCCAAAGACCATAACGGGCTGGAAATCACCCTGATGACCGTCGCCCAGGTCCGACAACAGTTACTATAACAAACTTAGTTACTTTATTTTTAGCGAATAAGATATTTTTCTATGAGGTCTTTACTTTTAGTATATATTTAGGTTATACTTTTTTAAGATAACCTGCAAAAAAGGGGATGAGATATAAAAATATCTATCTATAAGCCAAAAGTTGAGGAATAAATGTATAAAGACACTAGAAACATAAAGAATTTATTCCTTCAGTGCAACACTATTGAAGAATTATATAAGCTATTGCATGATTATAGAGCCGTGGAATATTACTTCATTTTTACCCAAATTTTAATGAGTAAAAGCCCTCTTCATGATCTATTTAATGAAAGGGTTTTGAGAAGTAATATTATCAGTAAAATATATGAATCAAATGATTTACAAATATTTAATCTCTCAAGAAAATATGGTAGAAAAAAGAAAAAGCTTATTGAAGCGTCATTTGCTGTTCTAAAATCTCCCTTTGATTATGTCTATTACATTATCTCGATAACCACTAATGAATACTGGAGATCTGGGATTTTATGGTTTTTCTCAGATCTGATTCCCCATGCAAATTTTCTTTTCTTAAAACAGAAAGAAATGAGAGAGTTACTGGAGAATCTGAGTAAATCAGATGAAAATATAAAACTGTGGCTTACCAAAAGTGTTTCAAAAGGCAAAGTTTCTTCAAGGGAAGCAAGAATGGTCTTTGATTCTGGTGTATATTGGACTTACAAGACTTTAAAAGAAACATTTCGTCAAGCAGAAGAACAAAATAGATGGTTTAAAAGCATAGATTTTAAGCTTGTCAAAACAGAAGAGATTAGAAAATTTTCATTAATGAAGGGTAGACTGAGTAAATTCGGATATGTAATGTGCAACTCAAATTTTCAATTAGTAAGAGAAAATATTATCAAAAAAATGGGCGAAATAGGTGCAGATAAAATCAAAATCCTATTGGATAGAAGCAGAAAATTAATTCCGGATCATAAAGTGAGACCACTATTTATAGATTATGATATTGAGGTATTTACTAAATTAGAGGATAATAAATTATTTATTGAAAGTATAAAAAAGTTTAAATATTCATCGTTTGCAATCATTCATGGGAACCCCTACATTCATCTTTCATTGTCAGACCATCGTGATGGTTCTTCATATGACTTATGGGTCGTAAGTCCCAAAAGGATTCTGATAATACCCCAGATAAAGTCATCAGAAGGTTCTCTATCAAGATTGATACAACATATTTTTGAAGAATTTAGAGAAGGTTCGGTAAGTAGTGCCTGAGCATAATTCGAAAGAATCTTATATTAAAGAAATAAAAAACCAGGTCGACAATTATGAACAAACTGTATTTGCGCTTCTTGCCTTTGCCAATCATGCGCGATGGGACGAGGAATATCAAACTTATATCCCCGAGTCTCAATTCTCTATTGGAAGAAGAATGAGTCCAGAAAAGGGTGATACTGTCACACCTGACCTTGTGGTTCAAAGAACACAGGTCTATGGACTAATAGTAGAAGCGAAAAAAACTTTCCCCAAAGAAAAAAATTATTGGATAGATACTCTAAAACAGCTCAAGCGCTATGATGGGAAATTGAAGGGTTGGTTCACTAATGACGAATTCATAGATACTTCTGATTTAGTTCTCATGATCCACTATCCTAGAGCTCCAGCTATCACTGAGTACATAGAAGAAAGATGTCGAGAAGGTGAGCTTTCTTTTCAAAACAATTTTTCTATTGTTTCCTTTGTTATAGAAGAAAAATTATATTTTATCAATCTTGAGAAGCGATATGGAGAAATTTATGATAAATATATTAATGATAGTTTAAAAAATATTTGCCGCTTTCCAATGGAGAAGTTACTTTGCGAAAAACGTAGAGAAATAAAATTTTATGATGATGAACCACCTATGCCTTATCTACTTCAAATTTTGTGGCATGATGTTTTCAGTAATATGAAAGAGGATTATCCAGAGGATTATCCATTTGATCATGAGAGGAGATGTACTCCTATACCTATAAATGTAAAAGACCTCACTGAAATACTTCAGAAATATTACGGTTT
>NJBL01000052.1 GCA_005223145.1 bacterium (candidate division B38) B3_B38
TTCCCAAATGATTTTCTTTGCCATTCGGCAGTTTTTTCAAATGATGATTCCATTATATATTTTATTGGAAGCTGGTGGGAATAATAGTAATTTTTTTGTAGTAATTAGTTAAAATCAATGTACAGTGATTAGAGACTAAGACTCCCATCATAGCCTCTTGATTAGAGTAAAACCTGCTACATATTGCTCCAGCTTATATTAACCTGGATAAAACCTTTGAAGCACTCTCATTAATAACCAAGTCAGCCATATCATCCAACGGAGTCGGATCTATATTAACAATCACCAAAACAGCACCACTTTTTTTAGCAATACGTGGCATCGAAGCAGCAGGATAAACAACCAATGAACTCCCCAATACAAGAAACATATCACAATTACGAACAGCAAGCATTGCCATATCAAGTGCAGCCTGAGGCAAAGGCTCACCAAAAAGCACCGTACCAGGTTTCAAAACACCCCCACAAGAACACCTCGGAGGCAAATCCTCCTGCAAAAGTCTATAAGCTTCATCCATAGAATAAACCCTGTCACAACTAAGACAGAAAATCTTCCTAGTATTACCATGAAGCTCAATAACATCAGAACTGCCAGCTACCTGATGCAAACCATCAATATTTTGAGTAATCACACGATAAAGCTTCCCACGCTTCTCCAACTCCACCAACGCAAAATGACCCTCATTCGGCTTAGCCCTTTTAATAACAGGATACCTTTCATCCCTAAAAAAACTCCAATAATAAGAAGGATCCTCTCTAAAACGGTTAACATCCGCATATATCGACGGATCATACTTCGACCAAAGACCACCAGCACCACGAAAAGTAGAAATGCCACTCTCAGCTGAGAAACCTGCACCAGTAAAGGCTACAATTTGGTCTGAGGTTGAAACGAATTTCTTGAGTTTAGAAATAGTCTCCTTCATGACTTAAGGCCTCACAAAAGGATTATGCCTTTTCTCTGAGCCTATAGTGGTATTAGGTCCATGACCAGTATAAACAATGGTATCATCTGGTAGGTTGTAGAGACGTGTTTTAATTGATTTTTTCAAGTCTTCAAACGAACCCATTCTAAGATCTGTTCGTCCAGTATTGCTTTGAAAAAGTGTATCACCAACAAATACCATAGCATTATGAAGGAAGCTTATACCACCTGGTGAATGACCGGGAGTATGTAAGACTTTGAATGCGCGACCGCCTACCTTTATGGTATCGCCGTCCTCAACGAACCTATCTGGTTTTGGTGGAGGTTCAATATTAAAACCCCATCTACGGGCTGCATTCTCTCCATCTTCAATAAAGAAGAAATCATCTTTATGCGCAAGAAACTCTGCTTTAAATGCTCTTTTCAGTGGTGCCACTGCTGCGACATGATCAAAATGACCGTGAGTTGCAAAGATATGTGTTATTTCAATGCCAAGTTTCTTAACCGCACTCAAAATAATATCTGCCTCATCACCAGCATCTATAATGGCACCCTGTTTTGTCTGATCATCCCACACAATATAGCAGTTTGTCATTATCGGGCCAACAACCAACTTTTCCACTTGAAGCTTAGAAGAGGTCATCGAGTTCATCACCTTCCCCGTCACCTTCCGGCATCTTTCCAAATTGCTGGAGGAACTGCTGTATCAATTCACTCTCTCGTTTGGTATACATAGGATCAGGTTCAAACCAGAAATATTTTGCCTTAGTCTCAGAGTTCAACTTTTCTTGCAAATCGGCTTGCATGTTCTGAGTGCCTTTTATCACTATTATCACCTTATTCTCATCCTGTAGTTGGTACACCCCTTCCGTTGCTGGAACCTCAGATACGTTATCATCGTTGAGTTCCAACCACTTATCAGGTGGAAACGTGACAGACAGAATATTTAGGCGCAGGTCACATCTCAAACAGCGCACCGCTTCCTGTTTGGCTTGATTTTCATTATAACATTTCTCCACCATTTCAAAATTTTCTTTCCTAACATTTGGACTAATTTTTGGAGTACCTACCCGATCCATATTAGCAAAACCTTCCACCTGACCTATATGTGGGTCCGGCTCTGACGATACAGCAAGTGTCTGATAGATATTTCCGTCACCACCAAGATATTTATCAATGGCCGAAGCGGCAGATGCCCCGTCAGCCGCAGCCTCTACCACAGAGGCGGGCCCTCTCGCAACCTCACCACCTGCAAAAACTCCTGGAATATTGGTTTGCATTTCTTTATTGACTGATATCATCTCATTTTTGGTATCTATCCCCTGAATCCAAGAAGTATCTGAGCTTTGACCGATTGCTAATATTGCTCTGTCCGTTTCAATTTTTTTAGTCTCACAAGTGTCAAATTTGGGGTCGAACTTACCTTTTTTGTCAAAGACAGAATTGCATTTGATCAATTCAATACCCGTGACCTTTCCGTTTTCGCCTAGAATCTTACCAGGACCCCAAGAAGGGTGCATCACCACTCCTTCTTCCTTCGCCTCTTCTATTTCCCAATCATGGGCTGGCATATCTTTGCCGCATTCCAGGCAGGCAAGCTGGACCTCGCTGGCACCCAAGCGGATAGCGGTTCTTGCAACATCCATTGCGACATTCCCGCCTCCGATGACTACTAAGCGGCCACTCATAGATGCTACATTCTTCTTTTTTACATCCCTTAGAAAATCCAGGCCCCATTCTACTCCTTCCAGATCAGAGCCATCCACAGGTATTTTCTTACTGAGCCATGCTCCGCTACCTATGAAGACAGCTTGGAAATCTTTACGAAGATCTGATAAGGTTATTTCCTTTCCTTTGAAAGAGGGTCTTTGTTCAATAATATAATGCTGTAAATTAAGGTAAATATGGAAGAAAGCCTCTGACTGCTCTTCCAAAGGTAATTTTTTTGTATCTTCTAGTGCCTTTAAATGCTCTTCTATATCCTCTTTTTTCAATGCTTTTGTTAATAAATAGATGATAATGGCAAAGAGGCTCCCGCCAGCAGGGAGAGTCCGATAAGTAGAGGAGTCTTGACCCTTAGCGCTCTTTTTAATTGAGCTGTTGTTTTTCTCCTCTAATTCTCACCTAATTTTTATAGTTTTTCGACCAGCACACTGATGTTATCGGCGTTGGGGTTGCTTGAGCCTGGCTTATTTTTTCTCTATGGGGAGATTTGGCTCTGCGGGTGTTTGTTCAGGCTCGGTGAACTCCTCAAACCTCACCTCCTCATACCCTCTTCGTTTGGCGACAATTCGGTAGTAGAAGCTGATATTGGAAGTGCCGCCCCCCTGCTCCCGCACCTCAAAGGAGTCTTTATCCTGCCTGGAGATGTATAATCCCTTCCACTCTCCGATGGGAGTGAGGAAAACCATGTATCCTGCTTCGGTATTCGCCGCCTGGGTAAAGACACTCTCTAACTGCACCACCGCCTGCCCGTTGACCAGCTGTGCCGTGCCGAAGTCCTCAAACCATATCTCCGGGCTTTCCATGGCATAAAGCAGCACCTTCTTGCCGTTATCAATGGGCTGCACGCAGGGCTTAACGCCTTGTGCTAATATAGTACCATCAACGGTTAAGTTTCCGGTTACATGAGCATTGCCAGAGAAATAGCCCGCATAGCCGCCGGCGCTATTATATCCATAAACACCATAGCCGCCAGCGTTTGTGCATTCACCACGTACCCCATACATTCCCGCCAGACCATTAACGCCACAATGAAGCCCGGTCCCATAAACGCCATAGCCGCTGATGCTATCGCTTTTACCAAATACCCCATAATTAGATCCGCTGGTAGCCTCGGCATACCCATAAACGCCATAGCCACTGGTGCTATCGATTGCACCATATACCCCATAGGTGGTGCCGCTGGAGTTTAGGGTATATCCATAAACGCCCTTACCGTTGTCGCTTACGCTTAAACCATATACCCCCGCAGTGCTGCCGCTGGTAGCCTCGGCAAACCCATAAACGCCTGAGCCGCTGGTGCTCTTGCTTAGACCAATTACCCCATGAGTGTGGCCATCGGTGGCATTGGCAACCCCACAAACTCCCCGTCCGATGTCGCTATCGCTTACACCATATACCCCATAATTGACGCCCACGGTGTTAGAGGCCCAGCCATAAACGCCCATACCCATTGCGTAAAAAGTTTTGCCATATAAAGCGTATTGAGTTGCAGTTTTCACATTAAGTGTGCCGGTCATATCATCACCTGTGGTGCTCACAAACCCGGTGGAGTGCACCCCATCAAGGAGGTCGGCATCTAAACCAGTGGGGTCGATCTTGGAGCCAGCGATGTTTGCCCCCGCAGAAATATCAGCGTCCACAATGGTGCCATCCACAATCATTCCGCTGGTGACGGAATCAGCCTGCCCCTCGTTGACATAATCCGGGTCGTGATTATGCACTACTGGAGCGAATGCTGATGCATCCTGACCATCCACGGTATCGGCATCGTCCGCCAGCTCCGACTTGAAGCTGTAGCCCACGGTGACTATCTGCTTGCGGGGCAGCAGGGTCTCATTGGCACCGGCAGGGTCAATGGTTATCTCCAGATAGACCGGGTCGGCGGTCTGAAAGACGGTGGAGTCCAGCGCTCCGGAGATGACCGTCCCCGAGCCGATGAGGTGGTTGAAGACGCCGTTGTCATCCGGTATGACCGAGGTATCCTCCTGGTAGACCAGGGTGCCGCTGCCCGGGGTGGCGGCATCCCCTCCCTGGTAGAGGCTGAACCTCACCGTGGTGGCGGTGGTAATCGGTATTCCCACATCATCGGTCAGCCGCCCCTGATAGTTCAGCAGCTGAGGCACCTGCGCCAGAATGGTTACCGTTAAAAAACAAAACACAACAAAAATCCCTGAAGCTAATAACCTCCTCATGGTAGCCTCCCATTGGTTGTAAAAATGGTTAATAATATGGTTATACCCTTAGTGAATCTATTTTCAGGTTTCCTGTCTCCACAAATAAAAATTTTAATTAACTACTAAAGATTTGTCAAGAAAAAAAACAGCATATTGCTTTACATAGGGAGAAATTTTATCTAAAATTATAAGATTAATTTTTAATTAGGGTTTTATATATTATCTATCAATTCAAAGCTCCAGCTAAATTAGAAATAGCCTTGTCATATTTTTATGATTCGGGTAAACTAAGCTCATACTCTATTAGTTTTTCCGAGAGGGGAATGGCTTTCTTGGGGGTAGAGGCATAACGCACCTGCAAGCCTTCCCCCTCTTTTATCAATAATTACATGATAGGCGGGTACAGCCCGGAGAAGCAATGACCTTACTGGACTGGCTGATCATCGTCTTTTACATCGCCCTTATGATAGGCAAGAGCCTGTGGATATATAAGGGCCAGAAGAGTCAGAAGGATTATTTTCTTGGTGGTCAGGGGATGTCCCCCTGGAGCGTGGGATTTTCCCTGATAGCCAATCAGGTGAGTGTGATAAGTATGATCGGCGCCCCGGCATTTGTCGCCCTCCAGAGACGGGGAGGGATGAGGTGGCTGCAATATGAGCTGGCGATTCCTCTGGCGATGATTTTTCTGATGCACTTTCTGGTTCCCGCACTGAGGAAGTATTCCCTCACCTCTATCTACGAATATCTGGGGGAGAGGTTTGGTCACACCTGCCGGCTCACCATTAGCACCATCTTTCTCCTCAGCCGGGCTTTGGGGACCGGGGTGGTTCTTTACGCCTCGGCCATGGTGCTGGCGGTGGTGCTGAATATCTCCCTTTTCACCACCATGATTATCATGGGGATGGTCGCCGTACTCTATACCACCATCGGAGGGATCAAAGCGGATATATACTCCGATGTGATTCAGCTGATCATTATCTGGATAGGCACGGTAGCCGCGCTAATCGCCGCCCTGAGCATACTGGGTGCTGACTGGTCCCCCCTGAGCTGGGCTCCGACTGAGCGCTTGCTGACCATCGATTTCCGCCACCACGGTTTGGGCGATGGAGAGACATTCTCCTTCTGGCCGATGCTGATCGGGGGCTTCTTCCTCTATCTCTCTTACTACGGTTGCGACCAAACCCAGGGACAGCGTCTGCTGACCACATCAACCCCCGAGGGAGCGAAAAAGGCGCTGTTTATAAATGGTATGTTTAGGTTCCCCCTGGTGCTGGGTTACTGCTTTCTGGGCTTACTCATGATCAGGGTGTTGGAGGTGGAGCCTCAATTGAGGATGGCGCTGCCCCCGGAACACCCCGATTATCTGATACCAATTTTCATTATAAGGTTTCTGCCTGCCGGGCTCACCGGGTTAGTGCTGGCAGGGCTGTTTGCGGCCAGCATGTCTTCTCTCGATTCCTCGTTTAACTCACTGAGCGCGGTGACCATAAGGGACCTTTTGAAGAATTCTTCGATAAGTAGATGGGGAGAGAAGAGGAGGCTGCTGCTTTCCAGGGCGTTCACCTTTGGCTGGGGGATTTTCTGCACCATGGCGGGGCTGGCCTTTGCCAGGTCTTCGGCGACGGTGATTGAGATGGTAAACATGGTGGGCTCGCTTTTCTACGGTCCGGTGCTGGCTGTGTTTTTGCTGGCAATGTTTACCCGACGCCTTAAAGGGTGGACAGCAATTGCAGGGATGGTCTCCGGGGTGGTTGTGAATTTGGGTCTGTGGCTCTTTGCCCCTAAGGTATCCTGGATGTGGTGGAATGTGGCTGGCTTTCTCATTACGATTCTCGTTGCTCTGCTCCTGGGTGGCTTGACCCATTTGCATAGAGTTGAGATTAAAAAGGGAGATGTGCCATGGAGAGAGCTTCTTTTTTCTATCTTGCCCCGGGGGCTTAATCGGAGCTACGGCATCCTGATAGGAGCCTTCGTGACCATTTTTCTCCTGCTGCTTATCATGCAATATCTGTTGCTGTAATAATCTTCTGCCCATGGGGGAGGGGTAAAGTCTATTTTTTATATACTTGTGGAGTGAACTCCCGTGCGCAACTTCCATTATCTATTGACAATCAGGTAAAAGGGTGCTATATATTTACATTAAAAGATTTGTTCTTTTAAAAAGCCTGAGGTGGTGAGCGTAGCTCAGTTTGGTAGAGCGCTGGGTTGTGGCTCCAGTGGTCGAGGGTTCGAATCCCTTCGCTCACCCCAAGCCTTATAAGAGGGAGCGCCCGTAGCTCAGTCTGGATAGAGCGTCGGACTTCGAATCCGCAGGTCGTAGGTTCAAATCCTACCGGGCGTGCCAGCTTTTTGAGAAGTGGTCGTACACCGAAAACAATGAGAAGCGCGCCTGTAGCTCAGCGGATAGAGCGCTGGACTCCGGATCCGGAGGTCGTAGGTTCGAATCCTATCAGGCGCGCCAGTCCTTTATGGAGAGTGTTTCTTTGAGAGAATGATTTTTGGTGGGCCGTTAGCTCAACAGGTAGAGCAACTGACTCTTAATCAGTAGGTTGAAGGTTCGAGTCCTTCACGGCTCACCAAATTTTTTTATAGCCAAAAGGGGAGCCAGAGGATTGAGAAAGTAGATGAAGTGTAACATATATTATAGAAGTGATCACAACAAATTTCTTATAAAGTTAAAAAAATAGATAGAGAGTGAGGTTGAAGTGATGAAGAAAGATGATGCATATATCCGGTGGTTCGACCAGATTGGCATTGATGATGTCCCTCTGGTCGGAGGCAAGAATGCCTCTCTGGGAGAGATGTATAGGAACCTGGCACCCAAAGGTGTTGATATTCCTAATGGGTTTGTGATTACTGTCAATGCATACCATCACATCCTCGACCAAGCCGGCATCAGCAAAGGGATCGAGGAGATTCTATCCGACCTGGACACCCATAACATCGCTAATCTTCAGGAGAGGGGTCAGAAAGTGCGCCACCTCATCAAGGAGGCAGAGTTCCCGCCTGACCTGACGGAAGCCATCCTGGTCTCCTATCGTAAGCTGCTGGAGCTGGAGGAGGAGGGCGGGCATACCATAGAGGTTGCCGTCCGCTCCAGCGCTACTGCGGAGGACCTTCCTGACGCCAGTTTTGCCGGTCAGCAGGAGACTTATCTCAACATCGTGGGGGAAGAGGAGGTTATTCTGGCGACAAAAGATTGCCTGGCTTCTCTCTTTACCGACCGTGCCATATCCTACCGGGAGGATAAGCACTTTGACCACTTCTCCGTCGGGTTGAGCGTCTGCATCCAGAGGATGGTGCGCTCAGACCTGGCATCCAGTGGGGTCACCTTCACCATCGATACCGAGACCGGCTTTCGAGATGTTGTCTATATAAACGGCTCCTACGGCTTAGGGGAGACCATTGTCAAAGGGATTGTTAATCCTGATGGATATTATGTGTTCAAGCCCACCTTAAATGAGAAGTATCGTCCTATAATCAGCAAGATTCTGGGAACCAAAGATGTAAAGATGGTCTATTCGGATGAGGCGGGGGAAACCACCAAGACCGTGCCGGTTCCCGAAGAGGAGAGGTTCAAGTTTGTTCTGGAGGATGATGAGGTTCTTACCCTTGCCCGCTGGAGCTGCATCATAGAGGACCATTACAGCCAGAGGGCGGGGACCTATCAGCCGATGGATATCGAGTGGGCGAAGGATGGATTGACCGGGAAGCTCTATATCGTGCAAGCTCGTCCAGAGACCGTTCACTCCCAGAAGGACATGAGCCGACTGGAGAAGTATGTGCTGGAAGAGAAAGGTGAGGTTCTGGCCCGGGGTAGTTCTGTAGGAGAGAAGATCGGGGCAGGCAGAGCCAATGTGATTATGGGAGCGGAGGATATAGGGAAGTTCAAACCCGGAGAAGTGCTGGTGACTGAGATAACCGACCCCGACTGGGAGCCGATAATGAAAATAGCTTCCGCTATTGTCACCGACCGAGGGGGACGCACATGCCACGCAGCGATTGTAAGCCGGGAGCTGGGGGTACCCTGCATTGTGGGCACTGGAGATGCCACCGAGGTGGTTAAAAGCGGGGAGGATATTACCGTCGATTGCTCCTCAGGCGAGGTGGGGTATGTCTACAAGGGGCAGCTCCGCTATCGGGTGGATAATATTGATCTCGCCACCATCCCCACCACCCGAACCAAGATTGTAATGAATATAGGCAACCCAGAGCAGGCTTTCGCCTTCTCATTCATCCCCAACCAGGGAGTGGGATTAGCCCGTGAGGAGTTCATCATTGGCTCCTGGATAAAGATACACCCTCTGGCGCTCATCAACTACCCCAACCTGGAGGACAAGGAGGCGGTGAAAAAGATCAAGGAGCTGACCAGGGCTTACCAGGATAAGTCGAGATACTTTGTCGATAAGTTGGCCGAGGGGATTGCCCGCATTGCGGCTGCCTTCTATCCCAAGGATGTCATTGTACGGATGTCCGACTTCAAGAGCAACGAGTACGCCAACTTGATCGGAGGGAGAGAGTTTGAGCCGCTGGAGAGCAACTCCATGATCGGGTGGCGGGGTGCCTCCCGCTATTACGATGAGAAGTTTATCGCCGCCTTCAAGCTGGAGTGCGATGCCTTCAAGAAGGTGCTGGAGGTATTTGGGCTGAAGAATGTCTGGATAATGATTCCCTTCTGCCGCACCGTGGAGGAGGGGAAGAAGGTGTTGCAGGTGATGTCAGAGAACGGGTTGCGTCAGGGGGAGGATGGGCTCAAGATTATCGTCATGTGCGAGATACCCTCCAATGTCTTGCAGGCGGAGGAGTTTCTTGATATATTCGATGGCTTCTCCATCGGCAGCAACGACCTCACCCAGCTCACCCTGGGGATTGACCGCGACAGCGAGGTTATCAGCCACATCTACGATGAGAACAACCCCTCAGTAAGACGGCTAATCAAGGAGGTCATCGAGATAGCCAACAGGAAGGGGAAATACATAGGAATTTGCGGGCAGGGTCCCTCCGACTCTGAGGAGTTCGCCACCTTTCTGGTGGAATCAGGGATCCAGGCAATGTCCCTCAACCCGGACACTGTGGTAAAGACTATCCTCCGCGTAGCCCAGAAGGAAAAGGAGCTGGGCATAGAGCCTCCTGTACCAGAGCAGAAGCCTACCGCTTGACAATAAACCCCTGCGGGGATATAATTAACACACAAGCGAAAGTGGCGGAATTGGTAGACGCGCTGGATTTAGGATCCAGTGGGTAATTCCCGTGGGGGTTCGAATCCCCCCTTTCGCACCATCCATAAGAACAAAATCGGGCTTTTACAGTCTGGCTGTGAAGTACCGATTGTTGATATAACTCTCCTAATTATCTGAAAGGAATTTTTATAGTCCTTGCTTGCTTTTCTGGGGAAATTTGTATATTAAATGGGAGGACAAAAATAATGAAACTTGGCTTAGCTCTTGCACTCTGGCTCATTGCCGTAGTGGTTGCCATTGGAAACGGCTATGTGGGAGATACCTATATAGCAGCACGGCTCGGCGAATACGGTGGGCATGCGTACAAGACGGTGGTTCTGGTTGTGGTAATCTTCGTCATGGGGTGGCTGTATGCACGACGAACTCAGGGAGCCGAATGGTTTGGTGCCGCGCTGGGGGCGGGACTATTGTGGTTGGGGCTGACTATCATATTTGAGTTTATTTTTGGTCACTATGTCGTGGGCCATTCATGGGATACGCTCCTCGCTGATTATCGAATTTGGCAGGGCAGGCTTTGGGCTTTAGTGTTGTTTTTCGAGCTGGTCTCCCCGCTGATAATGGGATGGAGGCTCAACCGATGAGGAACAAAAATCACTCCCCATCAACTGACAGCATATTTGCGGTTAGCTTCGTTCACAATAATATTTTCGGCACTTCGCAAACACACTTGACTTTAAGCGACATTTCGGGGATTTTATATCCTGAGAAGATATTCAGATGAGCACATATATATTAATGAAGCTCCTGGAGTCCGCTCCCAGCAGATACGATAAGGGGATTCGCATCCTTACGCTGGGGCGATTAGACAGAGCTTATGAACGGCTCATATCGTATATAGCAAACGGTCAAAAGGTTCTTGATATTGGGTGTGGAACTGGAGCATTGACCATAAGAGCTGCCCGGAAGGGTGCCAGGGTGAAAGGGATAGATGTCAATTCCCAGATGCTGGAGATGGCCCACAAGCGGGCAAGGGAAGCGAAGCTTGCACAGAATATAGAGCTATGTGAGATGGGTGTTGCTGAGCTTGGCAGTGAGGAATCGGAGAGCTACGACGCGGTGATGAGTGGTCTTTGTTTCTCCGAATTGACTGAAAATGAATTGCACTATACCCTGAAAGAAGCAAAAAGAATACTGAAGCCAGAAGGTCTTTTGCTCATCGCTGATGAAGTGAGACCTAACAGCCTTATCAAGAGGATACTTAATCGGCTGATGAGAATTCCCCTGGTAGTAATTACTTACCTGCTCACTCAGACAACTACCCATGCCGTAAAGGACTTGCCGCAAAAGATAAAAGAATCAGGTTTGCTGATAGAGTCAGTCAGATTAAACAAGATGGAGAGCTTTATCGAGTTGGTGGCAAAGAAGCCTGAAGAGGGAACGAGATGAGACTGCTCAATTACATCGCGGCCAATATAGCGGGAACCCTGCTGAGGCTTTTGCCTTTTCCCTGTAAAACAGGCTTGATTAAAATAGGAAATCCAGATGGGAATTCGCCTGTTTTTTTAACTGGCAATTATCGTCTGACGGTAGAAAGGGTAAAAAGAGCACTGAGGGGAATAGATGCTTATCTACTTGTTGCTAATAGTAGGGGAATCAATGTGTGGTGTTCCGCTACCGGTGGTCGGTTCACCAATCACGATGTTATTTCCATCCTTAAAACCAGCGGCATAGAGGAACTTGTGGCTCACAGAAATGTGATACTGCCCCAGCTTGCTGCCACTGGTGTTGAGGCTGAGATTATTCAGAAAAAGACCGCATGGAAGGTGAGCTGGGGACCGGTTTATGCCAAAGATATTCCTCTTTTCATAGAAAACAAGCTCAAGAAAACTCCAGCAATGAGGGAAGTGGTGTTTCCCTGGCGGCAGCGTACGGAGATGGCTATTGCCTGGGCATTTACAACTTCTCTCATCTTAGCTCTCATCATGCTCCCTTTGTGGCGTGAGGCTATCTTCCCCCTTGTTTTCATTGTTTGGGGATTGTCCTTCTTAATCTTCATATCTTTTCCTCTTTACAGTCATTGGCTAAGCTCCGAGGGGAAGAGGATTGGCTTTGTTTTCTTTGATTTTGGGCAAGGGGGATTTCAATTAATCTTATGGGGCATTCTAAT
The DNA here is from genome assembly GCA_005223145.1 of bacterium (candidate division B38) B3_B38. GTDB lineage: Bacteria > Acidobacteriota > B3-B38 > Guanabaribacteriales > B3-B38 > Guanabaribacterium. Next base: position 12,171 of record NJBL01000052.1, read on the forward strand.
TCTTGGTCTTGTGGCCTATGGCATTTTAATTGGAGGTTTTACCTGGGGATTTATTTTTCGCTGGGGTTTTGTGTTAACCGTCGTTGTACTCATTTTAAGCCTTGATTTGATGGGGAGCACCCCTGTCTATAAGAGCGGCTTACATGAAGACAGATTGCTAAGGGTTGTTCTCGATGCGGAGAAATGCAAGGGAGCTGGTTTCTGTGAGCAGGTGTGCCCAAGAAATTGCTACCAGGTGGACAGAAACCGGCGCATGGCAACAATGCCGCGGGCGGAGCGTTGTGTTCAATGCGGTGCCTGTATTGTGCAATGCCCTTTCGATGCTTTGTGCTTTGAGAGCCCGAAAGGTGAGATATTGCCTCCCCAAGCCATCAGAAAATTTAAATTGAACCTTATGGGCAAACGCCTGGTGAAAGCAGAAAAAAAGTGAGAATGAAAAACTTTTCGCCTCAACCATAGCTTACCACTGGACAAGTAAAAATAATTCTGATATAATATTAAAATAATATATTATATAAATCTTTCTACACTAACTTATACACCTTTCATCATAAAACGCCCAAAAGAGTAGGAAAGTATTGTGCATAAGCTTATTATCGTTTCCAATAGACTGCCCATCACCATTGAAAAGAGAAAAGGCAGTTTGCACTATCGCCGTAGTGTTGGTGGTTTGGCTACGGGTTTGGGATCATTCTATAAATCATACAATAGCTCATGGATAGGGTGGTGTGGAGTTCCATGGGATAAAATAGAGGAAAAGGAAAAGAAGGAGATCGAAACAAAATTAATAAATGATTTTGGCTGTTTTCCGGTTTTTCTATCTAAAAATGACGTTGAAATGTACTATTATGGCTTTTGCAACAGGACTATCTGGCCCTTATTTCATTACTTCACTCAATACACCGATTATGACAGAGATTTATGGAAACATTACCAGCGTGTAAATAAGCTCTTTTGTGATGCGGTTATGGAACTGGCAGAGCCAGATGATGTTATTTGGATTCATGATTATCATCTAATGCTTCTTCCTAAACTGATAAGGGAAAATTTGCCTGATGCCAAGATAGGCTTTTTTCTTCACATACCCTTCCCATCATTCGAAATATTTCGCTTGCTTCCGTGGCGTAAAGAGATGTTAGATGGACTTTTTGGAGCTGACCTCATTGGATTTCATACATACGGGTATGTGCGGCATTTTCTTGACAGTGCCCATCGCCTGTGGGGATATGAGCACACTCACGGTCAAGTCACTGCTGGCAATCGGGTGGTAAAGGTAGATGCCTTTCCCATGGGAATAGACTACGAGCGATATTCAAGTGCAGTGCATGAATCAGCAGTACAAAAAGAAATCAACAGAATTCGGAAAAAATTGGGAGACAGGAAAATAATCTTATCCATTGACAGATTGGATTATACTAAAGGTGTACTCCAGCGACTGGAAGCATTTGAATTCTTTTTAGAGAAAAATCCAGAGTATAAAGAAAAAGTAATTCTTATTCTCGTAGCAGCCCCCTCTCGCGCAAGGGTGGAGCACTATTATTCACTGAAAAGACAGATAGATGAGCTTGTTGGCAAGATAAACGGAATTCATGGCACTATTGATTGGCAGCCGGTTTGGTATCAATATTTTTCTTTACCTTTTCGCAAACTCATCCCTATGTATAATGCTGCCGATGTCGCCTTGGTGACTCCTTTGAGAGACGGAATGAACTTAATAGCCAAAGAATTCATCGCCACTAAAACTGAGGGTAAAGGTGTGCTAATTCTCAGCGAGATGGCTGGAGCAGCGGAGGAGCTGGGAGAGGCAATTATCGTAAATCCAAACAATAAAGATGAGATTGCAGAGGCGCTAAAGGAAGCATTCGAGATGTCAGCTGAAGAACAGATTGAGCGTAATAAAATAATGCAAGATAGATTGCAGCGTTATAATGTGGTGCGATGGGCAAATGATTTCATGGAGAGCTTATCCCATATTAAAAAACTTCAGCAGGAGCTTTGTGCGAGGAGACTTACACCTGAAATGAAGAGAAAGTTAATCGGTGATTATCTTAATCACAACAGGCGTCTCATATTGTTGGATTACGATGGTACCCTTGTTCCTTTTGCGGAAAAGCCGGAAAGAGCAAAACCTGATAATGAGCTCCTAAACATTCTCAAAGCGCTCGCGAATGATACTAAAAATGAAGTCGTAATCGCAAGTGGACGAGATAAAGAAGCACTGCATAAGTGGTTTGGCGACCTGAACTTGGGGTTGATTGCTGAGCATGGTGTATGGGTTAAAGAAAATAGAAAAGTCTGGAAAATGATAGAGCCTTTGAGAAACGACTGGAAAAAAGAGATACGACAATTTTTGGAATCATATGCAGATAGAACTCCCGGCTCTTTTATTGAAGAGAAGGGATTTTCTATTGTCTGGCACTACAGAAAAGCCGATCCTGAATTAGGCCTGATTAGAGCCAGGGAGTTAATAGATGACCTGGTAAATCTCACTGCTAATCTTAATCTTCAGGTATTGGAAGGAAACAAAGTAGTGGAAGTTAAAAATGCTGGTATAAATAAAGGGCGGGCGGCGCTGCAATGGATTGCCAAAGAAGGATGGGATTTTATTATGGCGATAGGTGACGACTTGACAGATGAGGACATATTTGAGATGCTTTCTGACACGGCATACTCTATTAAAGTCGGCTTAGGTCCATCTAAAGCAAGTTTCAACCTGGATTCTACCGTGGATGTGAAATTATTACTCAAAGAACTGTTGGGGGAATAATATGCATACTTTAGAAGATTATAGGGAAATTGTGGGAGATAGAATTATATCAACCATACAAAAGAAGGTAAGGAGACTTTACGGGAAGCATATAATACATATTAACTCTACTTATACAGGTGGTGGTGTGGCAGAGATTATGTCATCTATCGTACCATTAATGAATTACATAGGGATTGACGCCGGCTGGAGAATATTGCGCGGAAACCCGGATTTTTTTACCATAACCAAGAAATTCCATAACGCACTCCAGGGAGGCTCCATACATTTCACTGAAATGAAGAAAAAACTGTATGTCCAGGCAAGCCAGGATTTCTATGTCTACACACACATAAATCACGATTTCGTATTCATACACGACTCACAGCCTCTACCGCTGATAACATTTTACAAGAAAAGACAGCCCTGGATTTGGAGATGCCATATAGATTTGTCCAATCCTCATGAAGAGCTATGGAATTTCCTTAAAAACTTCATCCTTAGATACGACATGGTTATTTTTTCAAGTGATACATATAAAAGAGAAGACTTGCCAGTAGAACAGAAGGTTATTCAACCTGCTATTGACCCACTTTCTTCAAAAAATATGGAAATTTCAAAAAAAGATATTTCTAAATATCTCAAAAAATTTGGTATACCCACAGATAAACCGCTCATAACCCAAATATCAAGATTTGACCCGTGGAAAGACCCACAGGGAGTCGTAGAAGTATTTAAACTGGTCAAGGAAAAGATAGATTGTAGATTGGTGTTATGCGGAAGTATGGCAGCAGATGACCCGGAAGCCTGTCTGGTTAATGAGAAAGTAAAGCAAATGGCACAACAATTAATAAATAATAATGATGTTATACTTATTACCAGTGAAAACAATATTCTGGTAAATGCCTTACAGCGAAGTTCTGCAGTTATACTACAGAAGTCCATAAGAGAGGGTTTTGGACTTACCGTAACTGAGGCGCTCTGGAAGGGAAGACCGGTAGTGGCTTCAAATGTGGGAGGAATTCCCCTTCAAATAAAAGATGAAGAAAATGGCTTTTTGGTTGAGCCTTCCGATACAAAAAGGTTTGCAGATAGGATTATACAAATTTTGCAAAATCCTAATTTGGCGGAAAATATGGGCGAAAATGGTAAAGAAATCGTCAGAAAAAATTTTCTCATAACAAGATTGTTATTAGATTATCTCGACTTGTTGAAAGATATAATAAGATGAACGGTCTATTATATGAAAATTTATCAAAAATTGACTTTTGATAATCTTTTCTCTTTTATGGATTTTTTAAGGTCTACCTTGGGCACAAAATTGAGTTATTATTGCGGTTATCCTTCAGAGACTCATCGTTCTAAAATAATACCCATCCCTTTTTCCTTCGCCTTGTTATTCATAAGGTAACCGCGCTCACTTTACGAAATGTTAGCCAATATTAATTATGAAAATATTTATTGACTTTTTTAGTGATTTTAGAATATAATTTTGAAAACCATTAAGGAGGTAAAAGTCAATGGCTAAAACCCGCAAAACCTGGCGAGAGAAGTTAGAGAAGGAGCAGGAGCCGAAGATAGTGGTTGCTTCACCGGATTCAAAGATGGCCAAGAGGTTCGGCTCAGGGAAGATGCTTATCCCCCGACCCCTGGATGTCGATGCCCTCATCCGCACGGTGGAAAAGGGGAAGCTGGTTACCCAGGCACAGCTTCGGGAGCGGCTGGCCAGCGACTTTAAGGTCGATTTCACCTGTCCCATAACCACCGGGATTTTCGTCCGCATCGCCGCCGAAGCCGCCGAGGAGGACTTTACGGCAGGGAAGCAGGAGATCACCCCCTACTGGCGAGTAATCAGGACCGATGGCAGCCTGAACCAGAAATTCCCCGGAGGTGCCGAGGCACAAGCCGCCCGCCTGAGAGAAGAGGGGCATCGCATCCAACCAGCCCAGGGCAAAAAGCCCCCCCGGGTGATGGACTTCAAAAAATCTCTCCAGCAATTATAGGTAGGAAAAAAGTATTTTAATGTAGCCCCAGGCAATTTTGCTGATTAGGAATTACTTTATTATAAAAAT
>NJBL01000053.1 GCA_005223145.1 bacterium (candidate division B38) B3_B38
AGATAGATCAGTCTCAACGAGATAAAGACCGGATAGGTCGGCACCAAAAAGTATAAACCCTTTCATCGATTTAAATTCCAAATACCACTCATGAATCTTCCTTTGGTATCCCTCTTTATCCTCGGTATGTTTCCAGCAGCAGGATGAGAGGCTCAGAGCCGGCTTTTTGCAATCCTTATGGTCACATTTTTTTATATTACCAACCCGGCTTATCTTTTCCTCTTCATTCCCGGGCTTTGGGGGCTGGTCATCCTGCGGTGGATTTTTATTATCGGACATAATTTTTTACCCTATTTTAATAGAGCCCCTCGCCGCCGTTCATATGGATGGTCTGTCCGGTGATGTAGGAGGCTCTGGGGGAGACCAGGAACCGCACCCCCCAGGCGATGTCCTCGGGCTGTCCGATTCTGCCCACCGGTATCTCCGAGATGAGCTTCTGGCGGCGCTCCTCGGTGGTCACCGCCAGCATATCGGTCTCAATAGAGCCCGGGGAGATGGCGTTAACCGTGATGCCGAAGGACGCCGTCTCCAGCGCCACCGCTTTGGTGAAGCCAATGACCCCGGCTTTGCTGGTGGCGTAGTGGCTCTCCACATGGGTGCCGGCAACCCCGGACAGCGAGGAGATGTTGACTATCCGCCCCCACCTCCGGGATTTCATATGGGGAAGGACCGCCTGGGTGAGGAGGAACAGGGAGGTGAGGTTGATAGCCATAAGCCGCTCCCAGTCGGACAGGGAGAGCTGCTCCACTGGCAGATGCTGGTGGATGCCGGCGTTGTTCACCAGTATATCCACCCCTCCCAATTGGGAGGAGATGAACTCAAACATAGCCTTCACCTCATCGGGCTGAGAGACATCCGCCTGAAAGGGATAAGCTTCTCCCCCCTGCTGGCGGATTCTCTCCACCACCCGCTCCGCCCCTTCTCGGTTTGCCTGGTAGTTGACCACCACCTTCGCCCCCGCCGCTGCCAGCTCGGGGGCGATACCGGCACCGATGCCCCGTGAAGCTCCGGTCACCAGGGCTACCTTTCCTTCCAGCTCCTTCTCCATGGTTAACCTCCCATTCTCCTGAATATGATTATTAATTATACCAATTCTGATGGTCTATTATCAGCTCATAGGATAAGTCATTATTGGCTATTAGTCCACCTTCAATTACTTATGGGCGTTGTTTATTCTCTCTCCCCTTTCATCTCCTCCCAGGAGGCTACCGGGGGAAGCTCCTGGTGCATCGGCTTTGTCGGTATGTCAATCACCCAGGGCTCTTCCGAGCGGAGGGCTTTTTTCAGTGCTTCGGTGAGCTGGTCGGGGCTGTTCACCCTCACCCCGCGGCATCCGAAGGCTTCCCCCACCCTGCTGTAATCAACGGGGGTGAAATCAACTCCAAAGAACTCCCTCTGCCGGTGCAGCCACTGGAGGGTCTTTATCCAGTCAAAGGCGCTGTTGTTGAACACAAGGAAGACGATGGGGAGATTGAGCCGGCGGGCGGTCTCCAGCTCCCCGGCGGAGAAGCCCATGCTCCCATCACCCACCAGGGCTACCACCGGCTTATCGGGAAAGGCGGTCTTCACCCCGATGGCAGCGGGTATGGCATAGCCCAGCCCACCGTGGGCGCGAGGGAAGAGAATCTTCCGCCCCGCTTCCCGCTGTTGATAGCAGGCAGCCATCATCGGGATAGCCACGCCGGAATCCACCGCCAGTATGCAGTCCTCAGGGAGAATGTGCTGGAGTTCGTTTATCACCCGGTAGGCGCTCAGAGGGAAGTCCGCCGAGTTCAGCCGCGGCTGGAGACTCTGCCACCAGCAGGTGGATGAGCGGCGGATTTCGTTGAGGAGTTCAGTGCGGGGCTGGGTCACCTTCTTTTCACTGATAAAAAAGGAGAACAAATCCTGCAGGGCGGCTTTGGCATCAGCCACTATCCCTACCTCGGTGGGGTAGTTCTTGCCCACCTCTGAAGGGTCGATGTCAATATGGATTATGCGAGTGGTCGGGGGCGGGAGGGTCCAGTTTCTGGTAGCCACCGAGCCGGTCTTGCATCCGATGAAGACCGCCAGGTCTGCCGTCTGGAGGTAGCGGTTGGCGTAGTCTCTGCCGCCGTTATCGCCGATAACCCCCAGGCTCCAGGGGTGACTTTCGGGGATGGAGCCTTTCCCGGTGATGGTGGTAGCTACCGGGATTCCCGCAGTTTGCGCCAGCTCCTCCAGCTCTGGATGAGCACGGGAGAGAAGCACACCACCGCCGGCTATGATGACCGGTCTTCGGGCGGCAAGGATTGCCCCGGCTGCCTTTTCTATGAGAGCAAGTTCCGGACGCGGGCTAGAGGAGGGATACACCACTTTCCGGGGTGAAAGTGGGAGTTCCACCTCTGCCTCCTCTTCCAGGACATCTTTGGGGAAGGTGAGCTGCACCGCTCCCGCCCTTCCGGTGGTCGCCTCCTTAAAAGCCCGGCTCAGCATGGGCACGATATCCCGGGCGGAAGAGACCAGGCAGTTCCATTTGGTTACCGGTCGGAACAGCCCCGTCTGGTCGAGCTCGGGGATGGTCCCCCGATGGCGGAAGGCTTGCGGTATATCGGAGGTGAGGACGATCAGAGGGACGGATGGGTCGTTGGCTTCGGCCACCCCGGGGAGGATGTAGGTTGCCCCGGCACCGCTGGGAGCCTCGCATACCCCGGGCTGGTTGGTGAGGCGGGCGTAGGCATCAGCCATATAGGCGGCACTGCGCTCCTGGCGAGCCATTATGTGAGTGATGGCTCCCTTCTCCTCCCATAAAGCGGTATAGAAGGGGATGCTGGTGTCTCCGGGAACTCCGAAAATATACTTCACCCCGCACATTTTCAGGGTTTGAACTAATATCTGAGCCCCCTTCGTAGCACCACCTCCTGCAGAGATGAGAGATTAAACTAATCTGAGAGGCTCCTCTTTATTTACCCTTATATACCAGAGTTAAGATTTTCTGTCAAGATTTTAGCTGTTTATCAGGAGCTACCCCTTGGAAGTTTGCCCGTTTACTGATATAATTTTGTCATATTAAGGCAATTGCTTCATTAATTATCTAAAGGGTAAAGGAGAACGGTATGAGAAAAAGGGTTGTTATCATCTTTGGAATTCTCTTCCTTTTTCTGGCTTATTCCTCCCTTGCGGGGGATAAATATGTTAAGGCTCCCCTTAAGGGGCAGTTTACTCTGGAGCAGCTTTACAGCCGCCCGCATATATGGGGCACAGAGCCCAGCCAGGTCAAATGGGATAAGGGGAGTCGGCAGGTTGCGTTTCTCTGGAACCAGGAAGGGGGGAGGTTCAGGGACCTTTGGGTGGTGAGCATCCCGGAGGGTAAGCTCACCCGCCTCACCAGAATGAAGGATTTCCCCCCTATCCCGCTGCAGGACGACAAAAGAACCGAGGAGGAAAAGTGGGATGCCGAGCTTCTTGACAATGGGGTCAGTTATTTTGACTGGTCGCCCAAATGTGATGAGCTGATACTCACCTATCGAGGGGATATATATGTGGTAAATCTTGAAGAGGGGGTGCCGCCTAAGCGAATCATCCAGAGCCTGGAGGGGGAGAGCCGTCCCCAATACTCCCCCGATGGAGAGGAGATAACCTTCATTAAGGGAGGGAACCTCTGGGCTTATGACCTGATTGAGGGGACCATCCGTCAACTGACCACCGTGAGCAAGCGCGGGGTGCGCGTTGGACGGTACTCCTGGGCACCCGATGGCTCCTCTATCTTTCTTACCACCACGGACAGCAGCATGCACCGGGAGATAAACATACCCGATTACACCCGTAAATATACCACAGTGAGGAAGATGAGGAGGGGGTATGTGGGAGACCCGCTGCCCATAACCAGATTGGGAAAGGTAGCCCGGACAGGGGGAATTATTCAATGGGTTGACTTCGGGGAGGATGTGTTTTTCCTTCGGGGGTTTGAATGGTCGCCCGACGGTAAATGGCTGCTGATAAATCACATGAATAAGGATTATCAGGATTGGACCATCTATCTTATTAATCCCCAGACTCTCGAGAAGAAGGAAGTTTACCGCGAGCATCAGGAACCCTGGTTCTGGTCAATAGATACCTTCTGGAGTCCCGATGGCAGCACCCTCATTCTCACCTCCGAGAAGGACGGCTGGCGGCACATCTACTCTCTTCCTGCTGAGGGTGGTGAATTGAGCCAGCTGACCAGCGGCGAGTGGGATGTCCTCTCCCTCTCGGTTCCGGAACAAGGGGAGAGCCTCCTCTTTACCTCCAGTGCTGTTCATCGGCTGGAGCGACACCTTTTCTCCCTGAACCTGAAAGGTGGAGCTTCCCTTCGGCTATCCTCCTTCAAGGGGCATTATACCCCCTTTGTCTCCCCCGATGGAAAATGGATCGTGGTTTTGTTCTCCCAGGTGAGCACCCCTCCGGAGCTCTATCTGCTCACCAACGGGGAGAAGGGAAGAAAGATGCAGAGGCGTCTTACCCACTCCCCCCGCCCGGAGTTTGAGCAGGTGCAGGTATATCAGCCGCGATATTTCACCTTTACCAACGAGTCGGATGGGAAGACCATCCACGCCCGCATGCTTCTGCCGAAGAACTTCAGCAACTCCAAGCGCTATCCCGTGGTGATAAGCTGCGTCTATGCCGACCGGGCAAAGAACCTCTGGAGCCGCTATCATTTGATCGACTTTTATATGGTGACCGAACTCAACTACATCGTGGTCAATGTTGACAACCGGGCAAGCGTCGGCTACGGGAAGGATTTCCATTACGGATATTACCAGCAGATGGGTATTGTGGACGCTGCTGAGCTGGTCAGTGCTGCTAACTACCTGAAGAAGCTCTCCTATGTCGACTCCGAGCGGATAGGATTATGGGGAGGAAGCTACGGTGGATACCTCACCCTTATGGTTATGTGCAACCATCCGGGGGTCTTCCATACGGGGGTGGCCTGGAAGCCGGTCACCGACTGGCATAACTACTTCGACAGCTACACCGCCCAGCGGCTGGGGCGACCTCAGGAGAATGAGGAAATCTATAAGAAGACCTCACCGGTCTTTAACGCTGCGGGATTGAAGGGTAACCTCCTGCTGGTTCACGGGATGCAGGATGTGAATGTGCTGTTTCAGGATACCGCCCAGATAGTGCAGAGGCTGATTGAGGCAGGCAAGTATTTTGACCTGATGATTTACCCCCGGGACAACCATATGTTAAGCCTGCGGGATGAGAGCCTCCCCGACCTGATGAAGCGTATTGCTCGCTACTTTGAGGACCACATGGGGGTGGGACCGGAGTGAGACTCCCTGGCGGTGCGTAAATAGCAAACGACTTTTATTCACCTGATGCACGCTATGTTCGTCGGTGGCGAGGCCAGTATGCCCAGAGCAGCGCCACAAGGATGCCCACGAGTAAGAGGGCGCCATATAAGGGCAAAGGAGGCACCCTGAAGAGCACTATCTCCAGAAGGATAACCGCCGCCGATGCAACGGCAAGAGTCCACGGCCACTTTCTTGAAAAAAGAATTCCGAGGATGCCCAGACCTGAGACAACTATGGACCAAAACCAGAGCAAGTCGCCGGTGGAAGGCACTTTGATTCCTCCTCCAGCTTCCGCTTGCTCCTTAATGCCCAACATCATCCTCCGCTCCATAATGAAGTGCATCGGTTGCAAAATCAAGTAGTCCGGCACTCTTGCCAAGCCTCTCCAGTTAGATGGTGTCCGGATGATGAATCGAGTACGCTTCTCATTGATGGGAGCAAGGACGAATGCTCCCCATCCCTTCAAGACGAGTGTACGGTTTGGCTCAAGGGCGGCGACATACCACCCTCCTTTATCACCCAGACGACCGCCCAAATAATCAGGAGGAACTGAGCGCACGAAGTCCCCTACTTTAAGATTCTGAAACTCTGGTATGATTTGGTCTACATTATGGATGTCAGCTCCGACCATATTCTCGAGAAAGGTGTAACTGTAAAACCCAGCCCGATTCTGCCCGATTTGCACCAGCCAGGGCCAGACCTCGGAAGCAGGAGCGTTTATGGTGAGAGCCCGGGTGGACTGAGCCGCAGGATTGGGCACAAGGTCGTCGCCCGGCAGAGCCATCTGGACCTCGGCATCGGTTGCTCCCCACCTCATCATCCAGGGTTGGACAAACACCGCATATACCGCCAGAGCAACGGCTCCAAGTATAGCCAGCATCCCAATAGTTCGAATAATCCTTTTAGCAATTGATGAACGCTTAGACATATGCTTAATCTTGGAAATGAATGTTTCTAACTTTCGTCGGACATGCGGGGTTGGAATCTCCTCAGGCGGAGGGAGTTGGAGACCACGGAGACCGAGCTGAAAGCCATAGCAGCAGCAGCCACCATCGGATTGAGGAGAATTCCCCACCAGGGGTAGAGGATGCCGGCGGCGATGGGGATGCCCAATGTATTATAGGCAAAAGCCCAGAAGAGGTTCTGCTTGATGGTGCGCATGGTCTTCTTGGAGAGCTGAATAGCGGAGGGGACCCCCTGCAGATTGTCCCCTATAAGGGTGATGTCGGATGACTCCACAGCAACATCGGTGCCGCTTCCCAGGGCAATCCCCACATCAGCCTGAGCCAGGGCAGGGGCGTCGTTGATGCCGTCGCCGACCATGGCTACCATCTTTCCCTTCCGCTGAAGGCGCTGCACCTCCTTTGCTTTGTCACCCGGGAGAACCTCGGCTAACACCTGCTGGATGCCCGCCTGCCTGGCTATGGCGGTGGCGGTGCGGGAGTTATCACCGCTGAGCATCACCACCTCCAGCCCCATCCCTTTGATGAGCTGCCGGGCAACTGCCGGGGCGTTCTCCTTAAGGGTGTCGGCGATGGCGATAATCCCGGCTATCCGGTGGTTGAGGGAGACGAACATAGGGGTCTTTCCCAGCTGGGCTAATTCCCTGGCTTGGCCCTCGGCTCCTTTAAGGTCAATTCCCTCCTCCTCCATCAGCTTGAGATTCCCTACCAGAACCTCCTTCCCGTTGAGCCGCACCCGGATCCCCTTTCCGGGGATAGCCTGGAACTCCTCATAGACACCAAGCTCTATCCCCTCTTGTTCCGCCCGTTCGATTATTGCCCTGCCCAGTGGGTGCTCAGAGCCTTTCTCAGCTGTGGCTGCCAGCTTAAGGAGCTCGCCGGAGGAGAGGCTATCGGCCGGGATGATATCGGTCACCATTGGCTTTCCTATGGTCAGAGTGCCGGTTTTATCAAAGATGATGGTATTGAGCTTGTGAGCTATTTCCAGACTTTCTCCACCTTTTATCAGGATTCCATATTCCGCCCCTTTGCCGGTGCCCACCATAATGGCGGTGGGAGTGGCCAGCCCCAGGGCGCAGGGGCAGGCGATGATGAGGACAGCGACAAAGTTCAGCAGGGCGTAGGTAAGTGATGGGACGGGTCCCAGAAAATACCACACAGAGAAGGTGATGACGGCGATGAGAACCACCGCGGGTACAAATATGCCTGCTATCCTGTCTGCCAGCCGCTGGATGGGGGCTTTGGAGCCCTGAGCTTCCCGCACCAGCTTTATCACCTGGGCTAAGAAGGTCTCTTTTCCCACCTTGGTGGTCTCAAAGACAAAGCTGCCGGTCTTATTGATGGTGGCGCCGATGACTTCGTCTCCCGGCTTTTTCTCCACCGGGATGCTTTCGCCGGTGAGCATAGACTCGTCTACGGCGGAGGAGCCTTCCCGCACCATGCCATCCACAGGAACTTTCTCCCCCGGACGGACAACTACCAGGTCGCCTATCTGGACCTCTTCTACCGGGATATCGACCTCCTTATCCCCCCTCCGCACCCGGGCGGTCTTCACCTGAAGGTCCATCAGCTTTCGGATAGCCTGAGAGGCGCGGGCTTTCGCCCGACTCTCCAGCAGTTTCCCCAGCAAGATGAGGGTGATGATGGCGGCGGCGGTGTCGTAGTAGACGTGGAGTTCGAGTCCCCCTCGGGCGAAAAGGGAAGGGTAAAAGGTGCCTGCGGTACTGTAAAGGTAAGCGGCGGTGGTCCCTACGGCTACCAGGGTGTTCATATCTGCCGAGCGGTGCTTCAGGGCTACCCAGGCTCCTCGCAGAAAGGTGGAGCCAACCCAGAAGAGGACCGGGGTGGTCAGGACAAAAAGGGCGTAATAGATGTAGGTAGGGGAGATGGTCCTTATCAGTGGGAAAAACCTATGCAGAGAGCCGATAAATATAAGCACAGTAAGAAGGGCGCTGATGACGAACCTCCTTTTCAGGCTCAGGTAGTAAGCTTCTCGCAGGGGCTCTTCCTTTACCTCCACCACCCGGTATGCCCCTGCCGAGGCTACGGCTCTCTTTAAATCGGTGAGACTGACCTTCAAAGGGGAGTACTCCACCACAGCTTCTTCGGCAGCCAGATTGACACTGGCTTTTATCACTCCCTCCAGACTGCGGAGGGCTTTTTCTATTTTTTGGGCGCAGGTGGCGCAGGTCATCCCTTCTATGGGGAGGACCACCCGTTCAATCCGGGGGTAGTAGCCGAGCTTTTCTATTGCTTTTATGATATGGTGGGGGGATAGAGCGGTGGGGTCGTATTCTATGGCTGCTCGTTCATCGGCAAAACTGACCTCTGCCTCTCCCACCCCCGGCAGGGCGCCGAGCCCCTTTTTGATGGTGAGGGCGCAGCTGCTGCAGGTCATCCCTTCCACTGGTAGGTCAAGCACCGCGGTGGCTGCTTCTTTTCTCACCCCTTTGGCTTCTCTGGTAGGGGGTGCTTGCGGCTCAGGGCGGAGAAAACGAGCGGGGTCGGCATCAAATTTTTTCTTGCAGGCAGGGGAGCAGAAGTAATAGGTCTTCCCTTTATATTTAGTGGAGCCAGCCGCTTTTGAAGGCGACACTTCCATTCCGCAGACAGGGTCTTTGGGCATAATAATATTCACCCCTTTTCCTCCTTTTTAAGGAGGGAAAACCGTTTAAAAGGAGCGCTCCGGGGTTGGCGATGGAGGCTCTTTAGTAGCTCCAACCCCCCGGTGGTGTTCCTCTTTTTCCGCTGTGTCGAGCTTGGCTATAGTATGTGGCTGTTTTTTAATGCTCGTCAATATACTCTTCGGGGTTCTGGTCAAACTTCTCTCGGCATGCCTGGCTGCAGAAGTAGTAAGTCTTCCCCTTGTAGGTACGGCTCGCAGTTGCCTCTGCCTCTTCGATTTCCATTCTGCATACAGGGTCGATTACCATTATCCATTCCCTCCTTTTAAGTTGAAAGGAATAGGTTATAGGCGAAGCCTGGTAGAAGTTAACAGCCCCTTCCACCATGAAGACCCTTTACCGAAAGGGGGCTAACTTCCGCTAAGACAGAGCCTCATTTTATGGCTTTTATTATAAACTTCCTCCTTTTTGGAGCTTCTGGCTTTCCATTACCTGAGCGACAAAAGCCTCTTCGGGAAGGGCACCTATAAATTCGACCTTTTCGTTAATGACCACCTTGGGAACCCCTGATATGTGGTATTTCTGAATCAGATGAGGAAACTCTACTGCTTCTATCATATCAGCTCTGATCAGGCCGGACTCGATAGCCAGTTTATGAGCCATCCGCACTGCCAATGGGCAGTAGGGGCAGGTAGGATTGGTGAAGACCTGGATGTGAACCGGCTGGGAGAGGGTGGCGATGGTCTTTTTGCCCTGGTCTGACAGGTCGGTAACCCCACGGGAGACATCGGTGATACTTCCAATCAAGGCAGAAAACTCATAGCCTGCTGGAATTCCGTAGAACCTTATCCCGTAGTCTACCTTTCCTTCGACAACAGTGGCGGGGATTTTGTCAATGCCGTATTTTTCTGCCTCATCCTTATTGAGGACAAAATTGTAGATAATCAGTTTAACCTTGTCGGAGAGGGAGGAGACCTCCTCGAGAAGCTGATGGGTCTGCTGACAGAACTGGCACTCTATCTCCTGGGTGAAGAAGATAAGCTTTACCTCCTCGGTCAATTTGCTGAGCTCACTCCTTAGTTGTTTTTTTACCTTATCCTCTAATATGGGCATTGTATCTAACCTTTTTTATCTCCTTGTTGGGTTAACTGTCTAAAGTGGCGTTTCCTCCGGGCTCCTTGGGAATAAACAACATATGGGTGAAGAAGTGAGAAAAGATCGCCTCCTTGTTGGTAACCTCTCCTAAGGTAATTTCCCCTCTATTTTCGTTCCTGGCTTCTTCTGTAAATGAAGCTCAGTGCTCCCTTACCCTGAAGGAGCTGTCTCCCTCCTTTTTGCAGCCTTAAGAGCATTGTGAATTGAGCGATATTATTTTATCGTAAAAGAGGCATTTTGTAAATATTTTTTAAACTGCTGAGGAGGGGAAGGGGAGAGTTTTTTCAGGTTCATTTGACCTCTATGGTTATCGCCTTTTCGGTAGGCTTTTCTTCTTTGGGAAGGGTTATATACAACAGCCCATCCTTGAACTCTGCCTTTACCTCCTTCTCCTTCACCGAAGAAGGGAGCTCAATGGAGCGGTGGAAAGCTCCGTAGCTCCGCTCACAGCAGTAGTAGTTAGCCTCTTTGACTTCCTCTTCGACCTTTCTTTCCCCCTGGATGGTCAGGATGTCATCCTTGACAGATATCTTGATATCCTCCTTTTTCACTCCCGGGAGGTCTGCGGTTACCACATAGCTGTCTTTCTTTTCCACCATATCAATGGCGGGTGCCCAGGCCATCTCGTAGGGTCGTCTCCTGGCGGGTAAGGAACGGAAGAAGGGTTCATCGAACCACCGCTCAACCTCCCTCCACCAGCGAGGGACTATTTCCCAGGGCTCTCTCCTGACTATGGCCATATAAACTCACCTCCTTTCCGATTAAAACTATCCCTTTCCCCCTCCTTAGTAATGAGGTTTCAAATATTGCGAAACTCCTCCGTATAAGCTTGGTGTTTCCCTTTCTGAGTGTGCTTTGCGGGCTTCTTTCAAGGGCAGTATTACATCCTCAAATAAAAAAAGATACGCCTCCTCGCAGCTTTTTTGGTTTGTTTAAGCTTCTATATAATAATAATTCGAATTATGAGTGGTGTCAATAAATTTCCGATTTTAGAAGTAGCTGCTTTGCAGGTGAAAAGAATTTTGATTGTTTAATACCCCTTAATTGATCGTTCCATTGTATTGATTGTCAGAAAGCAGAAATGATAGGTCTCTGCTTCTGCAAGATAGGATTATTCCTCTTGACTTTGAATTTTTTGCTTGACCTCGGGCTAATATTTTGATATAGTTTCAATTAATTTCTGATCATTAAGGCGAAGTGAGATAGAATCCTTTTCATGCAAGGGAGGCAGTGTATATTTTTTTAGCCTAAAAGTTTATGGATATTTCCGAAGCTTCCGAAAGCGCTCGATTATCGACCTTTCCATTTTAGGGCGCAGCGATGGAGAGACGAGATTTTCTGAAGGCTCTGGCAGGAATTTTTAATTACGCTCTACTTATCCCCAGCTTAAAGACAAAGGGTCTTTGGCTAAATTTTATAGGTCAAAAGGAAAAGGAGGTAAGGGGGATGGCCTATACAGCAAAAGATTACAAACATCTCCTGGGTATGCCTGGATTCAGTGAAACGCTTCTGATGAACCACTTTAGCCTCTATCAGGGATATGTGAGCAACACTAATAGGCTTCTGGAACTCCTCGGCGAGATGATAAAAGGAGGCAAGATCGGCACCCCGGAATATGCCGAGTTGAAACGGCGCATGGGATTTGAATTCGATGGAATGCGCCTCCACGAGTTCTACTTCGACAATTTAGGCGGCGATGGAAAGCTGGATAAATCCGGTAAATTGCACAAGAAAATTACCGAGGATTTCGGCAGCTACGAGAGTTGGGAGGCAGATTTTAAGGGAACCGGCTCCATGCGGGGGATTGGCTGGGCAATCCTTTATCAGGACAATGTTACCGGAAGACTGATCAATCAGTGGATAAATGAGCATGAAACCGGTCATCTGGCGGGATGTCAGCCGATTCTGGTAATGGATGTATTTGAGCATGCGTTCATGATTGATTACGGGCTGAAGCGGGCCGAATATATCACCGCTTTTTTCAAGAACATCAAATGGTCTGCGGCTGAAGCGCGTCTCAAATAGCCAGCTCCTGGTGAGAATATCCAGGGTCTCACACAAAATCAGGAAGATTGCCCGAACAGTGAATCCGGTTTATTTACCAAATGAGCAGTGGTGATAGTGAGCGCCTGAGTTTCACCCAATTTGTATGGCTATACGAAGCCAGCCGGAGGCTGATGTGGACATATCGGCAACCTATTCTGATAGCGTGTGTATGTGTCGAAAGGATAAAGTATAAAAGGGTTGAATCCATAACTGAATAATAGGAGGTGAAACTATGAAAAACCCGAAGGCATCAGCAGAATTATTAGGCTTGTTAAACGACGGCATAGCAAGGGAAATGCAGGTCTCCATCCAGTATATGTGGCAGCATGTGCTTTGGAGTGGGGTAAAAGCATTTGTGGTGAAAGATGAACTGAAAGGGATAGCCATAGCCGAGATGAAACATGCCGAAGCCATCGCTGAAAGACTGTTTTATCTTGGAGGGACACCAACCACCAAACCATCGCCAATCTTCGTGGGAAACACGCTTAAAGAAATGATAGAGCAGGATAGAAAGGATGAAGAGGGGGCTATTGAACTCTATAAAAGGATTATAGAAAAAGCAAGAAAAGAGGGTGATGAAACAACGAACAGATTGTTCCGGCAGATTTTATCAGATGAAGAAGAACATCATGACACCTTTGTAAGCTTATTGGAGGAGATATAACATTCAAGCAGGAGAGAATATGGAATAACAAAGACAAATCTATAAATACAATAAAAATAATAAAAGATAACCATAACATTAACCGAAAAGAGGGGGGCTATGTCTTGTTATTTCAGGCATATGAATAAGATTTTTTCGGAGGCAGGCCTGGAGATAACCTCTTCCAATAAAAAGAAAGCCGACCAGATAATCCATCAGATTGTCGGTGTGAGCTATAAAAAATGCTCAGATACCTGGAGTAAGGTAAAGGAGCACATAGCAGCAGATTCTTCCAGGGCTAAATTCATTGCGAAGCTCAAAAGCAAATGGGCGGAGGTAAGCTGAGTTTACTCCCTCCCAGGATGAAGCCTTCTGCTTAAGCTCATAAGAGCAGATAGCTTATAAAAATAGAGAGGTTAGTGTAGTGGCACAATAAGGGAAGACTTATGTATGTGACCTCTGTGGTCAGGAGGTCACTGTGGTAAAAGCTGGCAAGGGTACTCTGGTGTGCTGCAACCAACAGATGAGAATCAAGGGGTGACTGCTCAAAAGCAAAGCGTTCCTTTCAAGTCTATTGTTTGTATTGTATAGCATAAATGAACCATTATTAGCAAAGGAGTAAGAAATGAAAACTCGAAACCATTTAGTACCTCTCTTTATAGGGCTGTTTATCATAGGGGGAGGGCTGCTGCTGATCGGATTTTTATCGGGAAGCCCTGCCCCTGCTGATAATCCCGCCACTGAAAGTGAAAAAATAGACCCCCAATACTTGCAAGAAGCTCCGGAGAAACTTTCCCCTAAGACTAAGGATTTGCACCGAGCAATTCAGTCCCTTGTTGAAGAGCTTCAGGCGGTAGATTGGTATCAACAGCGGATTGATGCTGTCCAGGACGAAGCCTTGAAGAATATCCTGGCTCACAATCGTAACGAGGAGAAGGAGCATTGCGCTATGCTTATAGAGTGGATACGGCGAAATGACAAAAAATTTGCTGAGGTCTTGAAGGATTATTTATTTACCCAAAAGGAGATAATCCACAAGTAGAAGGAAAGAAACCAAGGAGATAATCCTCCATTAAATTTTACACATTGTAAAGCAAACAGGGAGCACTGAAGGAGTGGGGCGGAGATTTTTGTCTCTTATAGTGATCGCATTATCGTCCCTCTGGATAACGGGAGAAGCATCCGCCCAGTTTTACAAGGTTTATGGCTGGAGCACCCCCGAGGAGGGAGAAGTGGAGCTGGTCTATTGGACCTCATTCATCGCCTCCAGCGACCTTTCCTACAAATTCTTTGACAAAACGGTAAACAGAGATAATTTATGGGCGCACTCCTTTGAAGTGGAGTATGGGATAACCGACCGTTTCACAGTGGCGGCTTATGTAGATTTCGAAGACCCCGCCGATGCCTCATTCAGATATATTCGCACCAGAGCAGTCTTTTTCCGCTATCGGTTCCTGGAGAAGGGTCAGCGCTTCCTTGACCCGGCAATATATGTTGAATACTATATCCCCTCCAAAGAATACGAAGACTATGAAGAGCTGGAGATCAGGTTGATCCTGGAGAAGGATGTTGGTGACTTGAGAGTTGTTTTCAACCCCATGTTCGAGAAGAAGACCAGCGGGAGCGAATCCCAGGAGGGGTTTGAGTTCAACTACGCTGTCGGTTTCTATTACCGGAAATATCACTTGCTCCAGCCCGGCATCGAATTCCATGGGGAAACAGGCGAGATAAGCCACTTTGAAAGCTGGGATGAGCAAAAACATTATATCTTTCCTACCCTGGACCTGCGCTTTGGCAGAGGCATGCACTGGCATTGTGGGGTGGGTTTCGGCCTGACCGATGCCTCCGATAAGGTAATCTTTAAGAGCATCTTCTCGCTGGAATTTTAGCTATCCACAGAGGAGATATAGGCACGGCTTAATCATATGTTATCTTTTTATTCCGCCTAAAAATATTCCCTCGCAAACAATCCTCTCATAAATTCAATAATTATTGCATTTTTCTCTTGACAAGTGCAATATTTGTATCTATACTTACTTTTATTGTGCTGAAGAGTTCTTTACATCCATATTATCAACATACTTAATTCGCTCTTTAAACAAAAAAGAGGGGGGCTAAAAAGATATAGAAAAGGAGGCGAAGCCTATGTTCAGGAAAATATGTATCTTAGGTATAGCCACTCTACTGACCCTATTCCTGGGCTCGAGCAGCTATACGCAGGTAGGTCCCAATGCAAGGGAAGCCACCGTAGTTCCCCGTGCCGGAGATGTAGTAACTTCATCTGCTTCTTTCAATGATCCGTTTGAGATTGAAAGATTCAAGGTGGAAACCACAACTGGATCGTTCTTCATCTCCAACCAGGATTTCAATCCCGCGGCGTTTGCAGATTGGTGGGAATTGACGATTTACAAGTACGACAAATGGCCATATAAGGTAGTGACTCTTTCCAAACCCGCTACTGCTTATACTGGCAGACTTATTTGCTACGCAGTTGGAGCTGGAGCGCAGGTCTGGTATGTGGAGGTTCGCTATCACAAAGGCAGCGGTGTCTTTCCAGCAAGCACGACTGTGAAATTTGATGCTCCAGTAGGAACCGTAACCGTTACCCCGATAACTGTGGTTCCCTAACAACAATTTTTTAACTATTAAACTGAGATATCTTTTACCCCCCTCTTTTGTAATAATTGGCCGGATAGTAAACTGCCAAGCCTTTTTCCTTCCCCTCAAAATATTTGATTAGAAAATATAATTGTATCTGGACATTATTTTTAGTTTACCTAAAGGGAGGATAGCAAATTATTGTATTATATCTAAGTTAGCTTCTAATTCTGCAATAGCCAAATTATTAGCATCCTTAATATCTACCTTTAGCCGATATCTTCCTATCTGCAGATTGGCGGTGTTGATTATACCATAATATTGACGGTAGTCTTTATCCACATTTTTACGGAGAATTGGTAATTCGATTTTAATAGCTTCGTCATTTCCAATAGGGGAAAGAGAGGCAGTAACTTTTTCATATCTTGTGGATTGCTCCGGTGGGATTTTTCGGATAAGGCAAAAAGCCACCTGCTCTCCAGGGCGAAAGGTATTGTTCACTGAGGGAATAATGAGGCTGTCGTTTATTGAAAGCAGATTATAGAACTCTTTTTTCAGGTTAAATCGGGCTTCGGAATATTCTCGGTATTCGTAAAATGGACCCTCTTCTAAAAGCCTTCCCAATAGTATATGGCTGAAATCTGACCTTTCCAAAGCTTTACTAATATCAATATCGTATTTTCCATATTCTCCGGTTTCACCATCCATAACCACCAGCTTAAAAGATTTATTTCCTTCAGGCATTTTAGCGAAAACTCTTACCACATACCCATGTGGAACCGATGACTTATCTTTCTTGGAAGGGGAGAAGTCTAATTGATTATCAAAAATAATCCCTTTCTCCTGCGGGTTGGAATAAGAACACCCAATCTGATACGATACGGGCAGTGATTGGAAAAGCTCTGCCAGGAGATAGAAATCGAGAGCTCCTAAATGTAACTGCTCCTCATCGGTGGGAAGGGGAATCCATTGACCGTAAATCTTCAGGTCAGGCTGCTTAATATCTGAAAGTAAGCATTTATATAGCTGGGTTCTTTTATAAATCTCCTCAAATCTCTTTTCTTCAAGCTCCTCCGGGGCATAATATTTATGGCCGTAGAATAATTTTACCCCCTTTCTTTTACATTTTAACCGTATGGTATGAAATTTCTTCTTCCTGTATTCTTCGGTGATGGTGAAACTGATAAGGTAATAGCTGCTGTTCATTTTATCTACATCATCTATGCAATAA
>NJBL01000054.1 GCA_005223145.1 bacterium (candidate division B38) B3_B38
AGGACAAAATTTATCATCAGGGCGATCGCGCGAATCATCTTTATATCATAACAGGCGGACTGATTAGCCTTGTCGAATTCCAACCCGGGAATAAAATCGGAATCGTATTTGAAGAGCGAGGTCGGGGTCAAATTTTTGGCTGTGCAAGTTTCATGAAACCAAGAATTCATACATTGACAGCAATGTGCGTTGAAGACGCTGAAATCTTAGTAATTGAAACAGACAAATTCCTCGATCTTTTCGAGCGGGACACAGATGTTGGGTATAAGTTTTTGAAAAAGGTCAACCGGATTTACTTTGGTCTTCTTAACAAACTTGTCAGGCAACAGCTCCATGAGATGAAAATCCCGGTGATTATTACGACCGTTCCGAAATGAGATATCTGAATAACTTAGAATCCTGCTTAAAATCGAAATTCGGAAAGGAGTTAAAATCCATCTAACATCAACGATCAAAAGGACAAACATTTACGGGAAGTAAAATAATACCACCCAAGATGAGTTCGAGGAAGGAGTTCGACCATGATCAAAGCCGGTGTCCTTAAAGACCTGGACGTATTCCGTGCGTTCTCCGACGTGCAGTTGGAAGGACTTTCAAAAATCATAAAGAAAAGAACATTTGAAAAAGGTGCACTAGTTTACAAGAGGAGCTATAGGGCCGATCGCATTTATTTAGTCACCAAGGGATTGGTCGGCCTTGATAAATTAGAACCTGGTGAAAAAATAGGGATTTCTGTTGAGCATAGGGAGAAAGGTGAACTTTTTGGCACAGCCTGTTTCATGAAGCCGCAGGAATATACACTGACGGCTGTTTGCCAAAAAGACACAGAGGTTGTGGCCATTGATGCCGACAAATTGGGAGAACTGTGCAAGGACGATCCGGATTTGGGTTATAAATTCATGAAAGAAGTCGCTCAGATATATTTCGAACGTTATAAAGCCGCTAAAAGGCAAATTCATGAAATGGTTAGAACACCAACGGTTATTACTGCTCTTTCGGGATAGGCGATTATGTTGAAGAGTAAAGAGTCGGACCGAAGCGTAAACCTATGAATAAGTTGAAAGGTGTAAAATCTTGAACGAGTCCACTTACAAAATTATTGAGTTAGTAGGAAGAAGCACTGTTTCTTGGGAAGAGGCTGCCAAAAATGCCGTGGAAACAGCGGGTAAAACCCTCAGAAATCTTCGGATCGCAGAAATTACAAAACTTGATATGAAAGTCGAGAATGGAAAAGTAGCCGCTTATCGAGCCAGGGTAAAAATTTCCTTTAAATATGAGGGCGATAATTAATGCTGAAGCAATACCTGTCCTGCCAGATGCGCATTGATTTTTTCTGCGGCCTCTGGCGGGACTACTCAATAGATAAAAGAATGTAGTTTCATTTTTTCGCAGGAGAATTGACATGCAAAAAAGAGATCAGATTATTACCGGAAAACTGTCTGTCATTTCGAAAACTGCCACCGTTGAGACAACTTTATATGATCTCATCGAAGCGGTTTCCAAAGAGGTAAAGTCTGGGGAAGATCATCTGGTCTCCATGATTGTGAAAGATATGCTTTATACAAACAGGGCGGTTTCGCGTCTTCAATAGATGATCATTTCTTCCATGGAGTTTAATATGTATAAGACAATTCTGGTGCCGCTTGATGGCTCAAAAGGTGCTGAAAGGATATTAAGGCATGTGGAAAACTTGGCACAATGTTTCAGATCCAGAGTGATTTTTCTACAAGTCGTTAGATTGCCTCATATTGGAGGTGTCGAAGAGTATAGCATAGAACTTCACCGCAGAGAGATAGAACAGCGATTTAAGGAAGCCGAGTCTTATCTAAAATCCTTGAAATGTTATGATAACAATAATCGAAGCTTTGGTGGATTCCCAACTGGGTCGGCTTCAGCGAGATGGTGGCATAATTCCGACCCTTCAAGCCATCTAAGACACCGAAATAAGAGGCAACCACCTTCTCCACCTCCTCCCTGGAGGTGAGTTCTTCCCCCAGGATGTCAAGGGTGGAGCGGACCCGACGAGTCTGCCACAGACAGTCGGCTTCCTGAATAGCTGATTCCTTGTTGTCCCCGGCTACATAGGGAGCGGCACAAAATTTGACGATAAAGTCTGGGGCGATACTTATTACTCGTTCTTTCAAACTCATAGTATAACCTCCTTCTCAAACAGGGTCTTTCGCTTCAAGCTGAAATTATTCGATGGAGTTCAAATACCCATATTTATTAAGCTTCCGATAGAGGGTCTTCCTGCTGATTCCCAGGATTCTGGCGGTCTGGTTCTTATCCCCTCCGGTATAATTGAGGGTCTCTAAGATAAGCCTCCTTTCCATTTCCTCGACGGTGGTTCCGATGTCCACTTCCAGGGTCCTCTCGCGGCTCTCCTCGGCGGCGCTCAGCAGATGCTCCGGGAGGTCGTCCACGGTTACCACCTTCTTGGTGGCCATAATGACCGCCCGCTCGACTACATTCTCCAGTTCGCGGACATTTCCCGGCCAGTTGTAAGATTTCAGCAGCCGTAAGGCTTTTTCTGATATTCCCACCAGATATTTATTGGCTTTCTTTTTGTAGAGGTTCAGGAAGTGGCTCACCAGCAGTGGGATGTCTTCTTTCTGCTCCCTTAATGGCGAGAGCTTAATGGGGAAGACATTGAGGCGATAATAGAGGTCTCTCCGAAACAGCCTCTTCTCTATCGCCTCTTCCAGGGGTGCATTGGTGGCGGCAATAGCCCTCACATCGGTGACTATCTTCTGGTTTCCACCAACCCGCGTAAACTCCCCCGACTGGAGCACCCTCAGGAGCTTGACCTGGGCTGCTGGGCTCAGTTCACTCACCTCATCAAGGAAGATGGTTCCTCCGTTGGCCTCCTCAAACTTTCCTATCTTGCGGCTCCTGGCGTCGGTAAACGCCCCCTTCTCGTAGCCAAACAGCTCGGTCTCCAGCAGAGTCTCCGGTATGGCGCCGCAGTTGATCTTTATATAGGGCTTATGGTGACGGGGGCTGTGCTGCTGAATGAGGTCGGCAATAAGCTCCTTGCCGGTGCCACTCTCTCCATCAATAAGCACTGTGGCAGAGCTCTCTGCCACCTGCAGCGCCAGTTCCACGCACCGCTTCAGCCGGGGGCTGTTGCCGATGATCATCTCGCTGGCCCTTACTCCCTTAAGCTCCCTCTGCAGCCTCAGCACCTCTGCCGACAGCCAGTCCCTCTCCAACACTGTGGCTGCCTGATTGGCAATCCCTTCGATAAGTTCCACCTCATAAGGGCTGAAAGGAGCTCGCCCCCTGAGCCAGATGAGATTGATGGTCCCGAAAAACCTCTCTCCGATGAAGATGGGCGAGATGAGCGCCGATTTCCCCCGGAAGAGCTTCCCCAGGTAGTAGCTGGCATACTCGTCCTCCTCGGGGTTGGCCAGGGAGATGGAGCGGCGGCTGTGGATGAGCTGATGGACCAGGGGATTGGTGGTGGAGATGGTCCCCGTGCGGTCAATCCCTTCCAGATATTCGGGGCGGGGGGAGCGGAAGGAGTGAAAATGCAGATACCGCTCCGAGGAGTCGAGCACCCCCATGCAGCCGATACCCGCCTTCAGCAGTTCAATAGACTTGTCAATGACAAAGGTGGATATCTCATCAAAATCAACTTTAGAGTTTATGCCGTTGGCTATCTCCAGCATTATCTTGAGATTCTCCGCCTCCCTCTCCTTCTCAGTATATATCTTGGTATATTGAAAACCGATGGCTACCTGCTGAGCTAATGATTGAATGATGCTCACCTCGTAAGGGGTCCACTGGTGAGGATGGGAAGAGAAGTGGAGACCAATGACCCCCAGCAGAGTCTCCTGAAATATAATGGGAACAATCAGGATGGAGCGGCTCTTCAATCCTTCCAACTCGCTCCGTAACCCTGACTCCAGCTCAAAATGGGCGAAATCGTTAATGACAATGGGGGAACGATTCACCAGCCGTCTCCCTTTCAGGAAGAGACTCTCCAGCGGTATAGCCCTCCCCAGGGAGCTGGGTATCCCTTCTTCTCCCAGATACTCATAATCCACCCTCGGTGTGCGACCAGGCATGCAGAGGATGAGATGACAACGGCTCACCTCCATCATCTTCCCCACCTCGTTTGCCGTAGCCTGCAGGAACTTGTCCAAATCGATCACATCGCATACCTCGGGGCTGATCTGGTTGACAATGGCCTCCTTGGCCTGATGCATTTTAAGCTGTCTTTCCAGAGAAAGGGTGTCAATCTTCATAAGCTTACTCCTTGTAAGTTAGTGCTATCATAATAGCAGATGAGGAAGGGGGTGTCAAGGGCAATTGTGTCAGTTTGATACAATATTTTTACCTTAAACCATATTTTGGGTCTTAATGATACACAAATCTCCTCTTCATCTAAAAAGTGGGACATAATGACACAAAAGCAAGGGGGCTAAGGTCTTTCCTTGGAGTCTATTTTGGATAAAGGTCGCTATTCCCTTGTTTTTCAATAAGTTACAGCGGGAGAGATGAGTGTGAACATCACCCTTCCGGATGGAACTGTTTTTGCATATATTATAAAAAATAAGAGGTGCTTATGGGAGTAACTTTAGGTCTGGATATCGGTTCGGTAAGCATAAAGCTCTCTGCGCTGGGCGCCCCCGCCGACGAGTCTATCTTGCAGGAGATTTCCGGGCGAGGGGGAAGTTTTATCGCCTTTGGGGATGGTCATAGCCCTGGGGTGGAGTCACAACCCTTGCTGGTCTCCAGGTATCGGAGGATAAAGGGGCAGCCCATTCAGGCAGCGCGGGAGCTATTAGAGGAGATTCTGCAGTTTATTCCCCAGGAGAGGATTGATGGTCTACGGATAACTGGTTCTGGCGGGAGAGTGGTAGCCGAGATCCTGGGAGCGGGAATGGAGAACGAGTTCAAGGCTATTGCCCTGGGGACTGGCTTTCTTTATCCAGAGGTGCGCACCATATTTGAGATGGGCGGAGTCTGCTCCAAGTATATACGGCTGGAGCCCAATAAGGATACGGGGGCGCTGGAGATTGTCGATTATGAGACCAACGGGGACTGTGCCGCAGGGACTGGCTCCTTCATAGACCAGCAGGCTTCAAGGTTGCTCTATAAGATTGAGGAGCTGGGGGACATTGTCAAGACTGCCGAGAAGCCGGCGAAGATAGCGGGTCGCTGCTCTGTTTTTGCCAAATCGGATATGATTCACGCCCAGCAGAAGGGCTACACCCCTCCCGAGGTGCTGAAGGGTTTGTGTGAGGCGGTAGCTCGCAACTTCAGAAGTGCGGTGGTTAAGAACAAAACCGTGGTTCCTCCGGTTGCGTTTGTAGGGGGGGTAGCCGCAAACTCCGGGGTGGTGGCGGCGCTGGAAGAGGTATTGGGGCTGCAGAGAGAGAGTCTTTTTATACCACCTTACTACGCCTGGTTAGGGGCTATCGGCGCGGCTTTGCTGGAAAAGAGGGATGTGGAGCAAAAGGGTAAGCAATTTAGTCTGCAGAAGGGGATGGAGAAGCTGGAGGTTAGTTTCCCCACCAGTGACCCCCTCTCTATGGAGAAGGTGATACTGCTGAGGGATAGGGTGAAGCCTTTCAGTTTTGCCGGCAAGCAGCTCCCGGTGAAGGCTTATCTGGGGATTGATG
The DNA here is from genome assembly GCA_005223145.1 of bacterium (candidate division B38) B3_B38. GTDB lineage: Bacteria > Acidobacteriota > B3-B38 > Guanabaribacteriales > B3-B38 > Guanabaribacterium. Next base: position 5,631 of record NJBL01000054.1, read on the forward strand.
TGGGCTCAGTGAGCACCAATTTGGCGGTCATTGATGAGGAGGGGGAGGTCATCAAGGATATATATGTGAAGACCGAAGCTCGCCCCATCGAGGTGGTACATCGGGAGCTACAGCGGATACAGAAGGAGATAGGGGATAAAATAGAAATCTGCGGGGTGAGCACTACCGGCTCGGGGCGGGAGCTTATCGGCAAGCTGGTGGGCGCAGACACCATTAACGACGAGATAACCGCTCATAAGACCGGAGCCTCCTTCATCGGCAAGAAGATGCTCGACCTGCAGGTTGATACCATCTTTGAGGTTGGCGGGCAGGACTCCAAGTTCATCAGTCTGCAGGATGAGATAGTAGTCGATTTCACCATGAACGAAGCCTGTGCCGCGGGAACCGGTTCCTTCCTGGAAGAGCGCTCGGAAGAGCTGGAGGTGAACATAATTGGCGAGTTTGCCAGGCGCGCCCTTGGCTCCCCTGCGCCTATCAAGCTGGGGGAACGGTGCACGGTGTTTATGGAGATGGATGTTACCTCTTACCAGCAGAGGGGAGCCGCCAAGGACGACCTGATAGCCGGCTTGGCCTACTCGGTGGTCTATAACTACCTCAACCGGGTGGTCCGCGAGAGGAAGATAGGGAATGTTATCTTCTTCCAAGGGGGGACCGCCTACAACGATTCGGTGGCGGCTGCCTTTTCCAAGATATTAGACAAGGAGATTATTGTTCCGCCCTACAATGGGATATTGGGGGCCATCGGGGTAGCTCTGCTGGTAAAGGAGAAGATGGAGCTGACCGGAGAGAAGACCAAATTCCGGGGCTTTGACCTCCATCAGATAGACTACCAGCTTAAGGAGTTCACCTGTAAGGCGTGCAGCAACTACTGCAATATCCAGATGTTTAAGGTAGAGGGAGAGCGAACCTACTGGGGGGATAAGTGCTCCGAGATGTTCCGCAAGCGGGCGGTGGTGGAGACCAAACCGGTCATCCCCGACCTCCTCTCCTTAAGGGACCAGCTACTCTTCAAGGGATACGACCCCGATAAAGGAGATGGTCCCCGCATAGGGATTCCCCGGGGAATGTATTTCTTGGAGGACTTTCCTTTCTGGAACACCTTCTTCACGGAGCTTGGCTTCCGGGTCTATCTCTCCGAGGTCACCACCCGCAAGACGGTCAATGATGGGCTGGATACCATTGTAGCCGAGCCCTGCTTCCCGGTGCAGGTGGCTCACGGGCATGTGAAAAGTCTTTTAGAGGCAGAAGTCGATTATATATTCCTCCCCAACCAGATAAACGCCGAAAGCGACTCCACCAGAGTGGAATCATATGTCTGCAACTGGGGTCAGACCCTCCCCTTTGTAATAATCAACGCCCCAGCCTTTGAGCCTCACCGGGAGAGATTCATCATGCCTACCCTCCGCTTCCGGGAGGGGAGGAAGTATATCTTTCAAGAGCTGCTCAAATGGATGAAGCGGTTTGGGCTAAAGGGCTCAGCGGTGAGCGCCGCTCTGGATAAGGCGTATGAGGCTCAATACACCTTCGCTCGCCGGCTGCTGGAGATAGGGCGGGAGGCCCTGGCTAAGCTGGAGTTGGAGGGGAAGAAAGGAATTGTGCTGGTCGGCAGACCTTATAATATTAATGATAAGGGTCTCAACCTGGATGTCGGCGGAAAGCTGAGGGACTATTATGGGGTCAATGTCATCCCTATGGATTTCCTCCCCATAGAGGGGATAGATATTGACGATGTAAACGACAATATGTATTGGAGTTACGGTCGCAGGATACTGGCTACTGCCAAGTTCATCCGAGACTTCCCCTACCTGCACATCATATATATAACCAACTTCAAGTGCGGTCCCGACTCCTATGTGAAGCACTATGTGGTGGATGCCTCGCAGCGACCCTTCCTCTCCCTGCAGTTTGATTGCCATAGCAATGATGCCGGCATCCTTACCCGCTGCGAAGCCTACCTGGACAGCAAGGGTATCCTGAGATGGTGGAGGGATAAATGGAAGTAGCGTCAATCCTGAAAGGGAGAAACCTCTATATCCCCCGGATGACCTACGGGGGGGCAAAAGCCTTTGCCGCCGCCGTGCGCTCGGTGGGGATAAATGGGCAGTTGTCCCCTGAGTCGAGCAAGCGCACACTGGAGCTCGCCAAGCATTATACCTCGGGGGACGAGTGCTATCCCCAGCAGGTCACCCTGGGGGAGTTCCTACAGGTTATGCGGAGCAAGGAGTTTGTCCCCAAAAAGACCGCCTTCTTCATGCCTACTGCTGGTGGTCCCTGCCGGTTTGGTCAGTATGCCACCTATATGAAGAGGTTGCTGAGGGATTTCGGCTACCAGGAGGCTATCGTCGTCTCCCCCGCGAGTGATAATAGTTACGATGAGTTGGGAAAGGAGGCGGGTGCCGAGCTGATGCGCACCGGCTGGAGGGCGCTGGTGAGTGCCGACATCCTGCGGAAGATGCTGTTGAAGACCCGCCCCTATGAGCTCAACAAGGGGGATACCGACCGGGCCTATGAGGAGTCCCTTGACCTCATCTGCCAGGTGCTGGAGAAGATAGGGGTCCGCCACAAGGATAGGCTGGCTCAATTGGTGGATGCTCTGACCAAAGCCCGCCACCGCTTCCGCAGCATCCCTGCCCGGTACGACAAGAGCCGTCCCCTCATCGGAGTGGTGGGGGAGATATTCTGCCGGCTTAACCGCTTCAGCAACGACGAGTTGATAAGAATCATAGAGGAGCAGGGTGGGGAGGTGTGGCTGTCCGATGTATCGGAGTGGTTATGGTATACCAACTGGGACCAGATAAAGCACATCATCCGCAAGGGAAAGAAAGTCTCCCTGGAGATGCTGGGGGCTAAGCTGAAGAACTACATTCAGAAAAAGGACGAGCACGCTCTGCTGGAGCCCTTCAAGGAGGATTTTCAGGGTTACGAGGAGCCCGAGCATGTTGAGGAGGTTTTAAACTACAGCAAGCGCTACCTCCCACCCAGAGGCTGCCTTGGGGAGATGGTCCTCAGCACCGGTAAGGCTATATACCTCTACGAGAAGGGGGCTGATGGGATAGTTGACATCTCCCCATTTACCTGTATGAATGGAATAACCTGCGAGGCAGTATACCCCAACCTGAGCCGGGACCATGATGGGCTCCCCATTCGCATCTTCTATTTTGACGGCACCCAATCCAATCTTGACCGTGATATGGGGATATTCCTGGAGTTAGCCAAAAGCTATCAGCGGCGAAAGAAGAAGAATAGGGTTTACCCTTTCTGCTTCAATTGATCCTCATATTCTCGCCTTTCTCAGGTTCTTCCCGCAGAACTGATACTTATCCCTTGACTTTTACGCAAGCATCTATTATCTTATTATGTAGTGAATTGGTGAATAAATAGGGGCAACAAGGGTCCTTTATTTGCATAGGAGGATAAGATGTTCGGCTCCATAGGGATGCCGGAACTAATTGTTATCTTCATCATAGCCCTGCTCATTTTTGGACCGCGAAAACTACCCAAGATTGGCAAATCAATAGGAAGAGCCATGGCAGAGTTTAAAAGGGCATCTTCCGATCTGAAGAGCACCCTTGAAGAGGAGATTGAAGCAGAGGATATTAAACTGGAAGACAAGGGGGAGAAAGAGAAGCCGCATCACGAGCTACAAGGTTGATGAAAAATAATGATGAAGCCGCATTCAACAAGATGTCCTTTCTGGAGCATCTGAATGAACTGCGGAAGCGGTTGTTCATATCTATTATTGCCATCTTAATAGGCTTCATTATCTGTTGGTTCTTTTCCAAAGATATTTACCTTTTTTTAGCCCGCCCGGTAATTGAATTCCTCCCTCCTGAGGATAAGAAGCTCGCCTTCACCGCTTTGACCGACCCCTTCTTCCTCTATATGAAGGTCGCCTTTCTGGCGGGAATCTTTCTGGTGGCTCCGGTGGTGGTTGCCCAGTTGTGGAAATTTATATCCCCTGGGCTCTACAAGAAGGAGAAAAAATATGCCATCCCTTTTATCTTCTTCGCCTCCATCTTCTTCATTGGGGGTGGCGCCTTCGGCTATTATATTGCTTTTCCTATGGTTTGCCGCTTCCTGCTAAGCTGGGGAGAGCCTTTCAGGCCAATCATCACCATCAAGGAATATCTCTCCATGGCTTCCAAAATCCTTATAGGGCTCGGTCTGGTGTTCGAGCTCCCTATTCTCATCTTTTTCCTCGCCCGTCTGGGACTGGTTACCCCACGCTTTTTAATCAAGAACCTAAAGTATGCTGTGTTAATATGCTTCATCATCTCGGCGATTATCACCCCCACCCCGGATGTGGTTACCCAGAGCACCTTTGCCGTGCCCATGATTGTGCTTTATTGCCTGGGGATTCTTATCGCTGTTGTCTTCGGCAAGAAGCGGGAGACAGAAGAGGAGGATGAGGAGGGCTCTAAGAAATAAGAGAGGGAGGGTCTATTTTATTCCCTTTTTTGAGGGGTTAACGGCTTTTTTAATGACTTCGGATATCTCCTCGTTGGCAGCTTCCATTAGTTGCTTCATCTTCTTGTCCTCACCTACATCTTCCAGTAAGGGGACCAGGCGGGAGATGTAGCTGCTAATTCTCAGCTCTTCGTCTAAAAACAGCCTCAGCTCGCCAATCATTTCCCCATCTTTACCGCTATAACAGATGATGGTGTTACCTTCCCTCCAAGGAGACGGGGTGGAAGCACCCGCAAAGGCTCCCAGGACGATGTCAATCTCCTGATGGTTCCGACAGAGCACGCGGGCTTCTTCCAGGGAGAGGGCGGCTAAGAGTATTATCAGTTGGCAGCTTTTCTTGAGGTCGCCCAGGGCCTGGGAGATAACCTTCTCGGGGGGGAGGATTTTGGCTTTGGGAAACAGAGAGGGGGGGAGATGGAATTGTTCAGTATCAGCGCACAAGCCAAGGATACCCACCCTCATCTCTCTGCCGGGAGCGTTTTCATGGGCTTGGGAGGAGAATTTCTTGATAATTGATGACTTGACCAGGGGAGCGGAGGAGTCGCTGGTTAAGATGTTGGCGCTGATAAAGGGGAATTGGGCTTCTTGCTGCATCTCCCCAAAATAAGCGATGTCGCGCCCCAGCTCGTTCCATCCCAGATTGGCGACCTCCACCTGCATATAGTTCATCCCTTGAATCAGGTAGCGGGTTTTGATTCTGCTCACTGCGCTGTTCAGCCAGCTGAAGTTACCGGCATCCAGTACCAGCCGCGGCACATCAGGGAATTGGCTGGCAACCTGCGCTATATAATTAGCCCGCCGGGCTAACCCCCCCTTGGGGATCTTTCACCCGCAGGGCTCTATATAACCGGAGACATTGCCGGTATATAAGATGATGAGGTCGGGTGTTTTCTCTCCATCGCTACCAGGCTTTTCAGGGATTGCCCAGGCGGATGATGTCATCAACCCCGCCACCAGGACCAACAGAACCATTAAGGATGCCCATCTGGTAAACATCGCTCTCCTCTTTTTATGATAATAGCATAGATTTGGTAGAATTCAAAGCATGAGATGGGCGATTTTTATGGTCAGCCGCCATAATTTTTGGCTTATGGCAAGATTTTTCCGTCCTGCCCCCTTATACTCCCGGTCGACAATAAGAAACCTAAAAAAACTTAATTCCCATTTTAATGCCTTATTTTTTTCGACAGCTTATTTTTTTGTTGATATTCTCCTTGATAATATGCTATTATCTAAATGCGTTAAGTTAATCAGGAGGAATATATTATTAGAGTAGTCAAAGATTAAATAATAGGCTTTAACCTCGTAAGCGCTGCCAGATAACTATTATCCTGCCTACGAGATGTGCTGGTAAAGTAGAACCTGCCTGTAGTTGATATATCTTACAGACCAAAAGCAACTGAACGGTTATTCTCCTCACCGCTCTGGCGGGAGGCGTTCTCAACCCATTTTCATAGAAAAAGGAGGAATTTAAAATGGGGAGTAGGAAGTGTTTTTTAGTTTCCGTTTTTCTGGTCTTCACCTTTGCCATTTCGGGGATGGTGTTTGGGCAGCGGGTGATTGACCTGGATAAGGCGGATATGCGGGTGCTGGGGGATTTGTATGATGAATCTGGCGATGCGGTTGCCTCGGGGGACATCAACGGCGATGGCTACACTGATATAATCATTGGTGCCCCTTTTGCTGGCCCCAGTGCATGGTACATGGCCGGTAGGACCTATGTCATCTTCGGCTCCAGCAGCCCACCTTCAACCATCGACTTGAGCACTGAATCAGCCGACATCACCGTCTACGGGGATGACCAATATGACCGCTCTGGCTGGTCAGTAGCCAGCGGGGATATAAACGGCGATGGGTATGACGACATCATCATCGGTGCCATTTTTGCTGACCCCCCAGGAGGCTCAGCTGCCGGGGAGGTATATGTCATCTTCGGCGATAGCTTCCCATCACCGCCCTATATATTAGATTTGAACTCATGGCCAGCCGACATCATCATCTGCGGGGATGATGCTGATGATATCTGTGGCAAATCAGTTGCCAGCGGGGATGTAAACGGCGATGGATATGACGACATCATCATTGGTGCCCTATGGGCTGACCCCGGTGGACGCACTAATGCCGGGGAGACCTATGTCATCTTTGGCTCCAGCAATCCTCCTGTCTCCATTGATTTGAGCCAGACATCTGCCAACATCACTGTCTACGGGGATAATGATTATGATTGTTTTGGCTATGCAGTGACCAGCGGGGATGTGAACGGAGATGGGTATGATGATATAATCATCGGTGCCCCTTATGCTGACCCCCCGGGAGGCTCCTATGCCGGGGAGACCTATGTCATCTTCGGCAGCAGTTCACCACCAACCATTATTGATTTGCACTCCCAGCCAGCCGACATTACGGTCTACGGGGATGATGCTGATGATGAGTGTGGCTCTGCGGTGGTCAGCGGGGATGTAAATGGAGACGGCTTCGGCGACATCATCATTGGTGCTCCATGGGCTTACCGCGGTGTGCTCTTGCATGCAGGGGAGACCGATCTGATTTTAGGTGGTGGCGCCATTATTACCGCTCACGGTCTGGGTGGCAAAAGCTGGATAAATTCCTTTAACCATTTTGGGAAAAAATGGAGTAGTTTTAAAGCCTTTGGTCCGGTCAACAGCAAAGGTGAGGTCCATCTGGCGGTTGGTGATACAGATGGAGATGGACTCGATGAGATTGCCGCCGGGCATGGTGAGGGTGGCTCATCGCTGGTCAAGCTCTTTGAGGTGGATGGCAGCCTCATCAGGCAATTCAAAGCCTTCGGAGCAGTGAATACCTACGGTGAGCTCCATCTGGCTATTGGCAACTTTGATACGGAAACCTCAGATAAAGAGGTAGCGGTAGCCCAGGGCCAAGGGGGACGGTCGTGGGTCAAAGTGTTCAAAGCCGATGGGACATTCATAAGGGCTTTCAAAGCCTTTGGCAGGGCAAATGATAGAGGTGGTGAAGTTCATCTGGCAACAGGAGACCTGAACAAAGATGGGTTTGACGAGATAATAACCGGAACGGGAGAGAGTAGTATCTCAATGGTGAAGATATTCCACCATTGGGGTGGTCTCATTCGCAATTTCAAAGCCTTCGATTATATCGATAACCCCGGAGGTGAAGTCCGTCTGGCGGTGGGGAACTTTGATGCCGATCCCGCTGTGGAGATAGCCGCTGCTACCGGTTATAACGGGGGAAACTTAGTCAGGCTGTTTAACAAGGATGGCACCTCAATCGGGGAATTTACCGCCTTTGGATTTATCGCCAACCCCAACGGTGATGTGCAGATAACCTCGGCTGATATAGATAATGATGGCGTCTGGGAGATAATCTGCGGTCATGGCGAGGGAGGCAGTTCCATGGTCAAGGTCTTCAAGGCTGACGGAACCGTTATCAGGAGCTTCAAAGCCTTCGGTGCGGTAAACGCTCAGGGCGAGGTCCACCTGGGGAAGAGCAACTACTGAGGGGCTCTCTTTCAATTTCATCCTTCGCCCTTTTTTCTTTTAGTAAATAGTACGGTAGATTTTTAAGTCCTCTACCTCTTATAAGCAGAGCAGAAATATAATAGATTTCTATGTAAGAGGGGGAATGTGGTTGATTTTTCCTTACCTACCAGCGTAAGATAAATACCTGTGCTGCCGACAGCTTAGCGGCGGCGGGATGTCCACCGAAAGGTCAGAGATGAGCAGGATTTTTGCCTTCTTCCCTATTTTCCTCCGGAAAACAATAATAAATCTAAAAAAACTTAATTCCCATTTTAATGTTTTATTTTTTGGCGGCTAATTTTTGATTGACATGATCAGCATCTTATGATATTTTGATTTTGTATTAATAGATTGAAAAAGAGCAAGAATCCATAATATATTGAAAAGATAATTCAATAATTATTGTTTCTTCCCGCCCAGGAGATGCGAGAGTGAGATGTTATTTGTTTGCAGCTTATATATCTTACAGCTAAAGAAGCAAACGATGGGTTTACCTTATAAGTCGCTTTTTAAGAGAGACTCTCCAATTAAATTTGTTAAAAAAGGAGCTAAAGAAAAATGAAGAGAAGTAATTATCTTATCGTTTCTCTATTTCTGGTCTTTTTACTCACTACCTCGGGAGTGGTGTTTGGGCAGCGGGTGATTGACCTGCGTAAAGCGTCAGGTGATGTGCGGATTCTGGGGGATGATTTTGCTGATTATCTTGGTTGGGCTGTTTCTTATGGGGACATAAACGGCGATGGCTATATGGACATCATCATCGGTGCCCCTCAGGCTGACCCCGGTGACCCTCCACGAGATGAGGCAGGGGAGACCTATGTAGTCTTTGGCTCCAGCAATCCACCTACTGCAATCGATTTGGACTGTGTTTTTCCCGATATAACTATCAATGGGAGAGATCAGTGGGACAGGTCTGGCAGTGCGGTAGCCAGCGGGGATATAAACGGCGATGGATATGATGATATACTCATCACTGCACCTGGGGCAGGAAGCGGCGGAGTGGTATGTGTTATATTCGGCTCAAGTTCACCACCATCTGTTATTGATTTAAGCCAGGAGTCGGTTAACATCAGTATCTTAGGTGGAATTGGCGCAGTGGTTGCTAGTGGGGATGCAATTGCTAGCGGGGATGTAAACGGTGATGGGTATGACGACATAATAATTGGCGCATATACGGCTTCCCCCGAAGGGCGCATTGGTGCCGGGAAGACTAGGGTGATATTTGGTTTCAGCCCACCTAGCCATATTACAATAGCCCTGAGCAGCCAACCGCCCCAAATAATCACCATTTACGGAGAGGATGCTTATGAAAATTCCGGCTTTGCGGTAGCCAGTGGGGATGTAAATAACGATAACTATGATGACATAATCATTGGGGCCCCGCACGCTAACCCGCATGGAGACTGGCATCAAGGGAGGACCTATATAGTTTTCGGCTCCAGCTTCCCATCACCCCCCTATGTATTTGATTTAAACTTGATGCCAGCTGACATTACCATTTACGGTGATGATGATCTTGATAATTTGGGTCGTAAGGTGGCCAGCGGGGACATTAACAACAATGGCTACAATGACATAATCATTGGCGCTTGGCAAGAGACCTATGTGATTTTCGGAGAGAGCTTGCCTCCAACTCCTTGCATAATTGACCTGAGAAGCGAGTCAGCAGATATCACCATTTCTGGCAAATCTTTCCCCGCGATTGAAATCGGGGATGTAAACGGAGATAGCTATGATGATATAATCATTGGTGCTCATGGTGCCACCCCTATCCCTGGACGCGGTTCCGCTGGGGAGACCTATGTGATCTTTGCCTCCGATTTTAAATCGCCACCTTACACCATAGATTTAGACACCCAACCTGCCGACATAACTATCTCTGGAGATGACAAGGATGATTGGTCTGGATGGGCTGTAGCCTGCGGGGATATGAATGGCGATGGCTTCAACGATATAATCATCGGTGCCCATCGTGCTTCCCCTCCTGGCGGTTATCATGCCGGGGAGACCTATGTGATTGCAGGCGGCGGTGCCATTGTCACCTCCCACGGTGTTGGGGGCAGCGGCTGGGTAAGGTCGTTCAGCCACCTGGGGAGAAACTGGGGGAAATTCCAGGCCTTTGAAACAGAAACCGGGGAGGTCCAGCTGGCAGTTGGAGATATAGATGGGGATGGATTAGACGAGATTGCCGCCGGGCACGGTGAGGGTGGCTCCTCGTTGGTCAAGCTATTTGAGATGGACGGGACCTTCATTCGTTCCTTCTTGGCATTTAATGCAACTCAGAACCCCGGCGGTGAGGTCCATCTTGCGGTGGGGAACTTTGATGCTGACCCCTCCGATAAGGAGATAGCGGCAGCCACGGGGTATAATGGCGGAAACAGGGTCAGGCTGTTTGAAACGGATGGCACATTTATCAGCCAGTTTGCCGCTTTCGGGATTGGTGGAAACGCCAACGGTGAGGTGCATATTGCTGCGGCTGATATAGATGGCGATGGCATTGATGAGATACTCTGCGGTCATGGTGAGGGGGGCTCTTCGTGGGTGAAGCTCTTTGAAGTGGATGGTTCCCTCATCCGCTCCTTCCGAGCCTTCGGAGCAGTGAATGCCAACGGTGAGGTTCATCTGGCGGTAGGGAACTTTGATGCCGACCCCTCCGATATTGAGATAGCGGTGGCTCACGGGGAAGGCGGAAAATCGTGGGTGAAGCTCTTTAAAACCGATGGGACATTCATAAAGGCTTTCAAAGCCTTTGGAGGGGCAAACGCTCAAGGGGAAGTCCATCTGGCGGCGGCTGAGGTGGAGAAGGGTGATAGTCTGTGGGAGATAATCTGCGGTCATGGTGAGGGCGGCAGCTCCAGGGTCAGAGTCTTCAAGGCAGATGGAAGCCCCATCCGCAGCTTCAAAGCATTCGGAGCTGCCAACTCCCAGGGCGAGGTCCAC
>NJBL01000003.1 GCA_005223145.1 bacterium (candidate division B38) B3_B38
TACCCTAATAAATCGGTTTTTGTTTAAAACCGATAGCTTAATCCTAATGTCAGTCTTCTAGTCATTAACTCATCTGGCGGATTATGAATTTTATATAATATCCTTAACGCCCAGTCCTCTTTTATATATAGCTTATAGCCGACACCAAAGCCAATTTGATAGTGAAGCTGCCCATAACCATATTTATACTGTTCCAGAGTTTTAAGGTGAATATCAGTGGCTTGCATACGGTCATACATATAACCTGTGCCTATGGTGAAATATAATCCCTCAGCTCTCTTAAGCTCTGATAGTTTAAGATAGAACAAAAAATTGATATCCCAAAGGAGACGATACTTGTCTTGTGCCATACTAAATATTTCAGTCCAGTCCCAGGGCGCCTGCTTAATTTTATTGCGTGGAATGTTTACAAATGCTATGTGCGGAAGATAGTTGATTTCAACATCAACACTTACACGGGGGCTAAGGAAATACTCCAGACCCAGCCCAACGAAGAGCATATAAAAATGCTGTACTGTTCCTAAATAACCGGTTATCTCCAGCCTCTTATCATCCTCCTTCTCCTGGGCAGAAAGGTCAACCGCAAAGGAAGAGAGACATATAGATACAGCTATTATGGTAATTAATATCCTATAGAACATTTTTAAATATTATAACCAGTTTTTAACATTAAATCAATATATTTTCTGATATCTATTTTATCACCTCGGCAAAGGCATGATTCTTGGCTGCAGGCGAATCCGCCTAACATTCGGGTGGTCTGCAGATCATTGTTTATAGAAAATCAGCATCCCGCAGAAAAGCATCATAACATCACTGCTGGTATGAGACCGCTCACCAAGCTCAAAGGACAAACCTTATAAGGGACCTTAATCGGATAATAGCAAGTATCACTTCTTCACCAGAGTAATATCCATATTGGTCAGCTTTTCTCCCGGCTTAAGAGCCAAAACTCCCAGAGAGCAGGGCTGGTAATCGGGATGGTGGACTTCTATGAGAAGCTTTTTGTCTGGATTGATATTTCTGATGAAGAAAACACCATCACCCCCGGTGGTCTTTCTCCCGCTGTGCCAGTCTATTCGCAGAGAAGATTTTATCTCATCAATGTAGGTAAGCTTTATCTCAGCACCGGCTATTGGTATGTTGGATTCGTCCCTTACTACACCCTCTATTTCCACTGCCTGAGGAAGCGATATAAAGAGGTTTCCCACCAACTCGCCCATTTTCACATCAAGCTGCTGAACCTGGCACCCATATCCACTGGCTCTGATAATGACCTCTTTGGCTCCCTCATTCAGCTGCCGGGCTTCGAAGGACCCATCCTCATCGCTCACCACGGTCTTAATCTCTACACCGGAGTCAGTCCTCTCGGTAATGGTGATGTTGGCATCCTGGATGTGGATACCGCTCTGCTCGTCGGTTACCATTCCCCTGATGATAGCCTCAGGCTGGAGATGGAAATCCTTGGTAATCCTGTCTGATTTGGCAAATCTTACCACACACCTTTTCACGGCATACCCTTCGGCTTTAATGGTGAGGATGACCACATCGTAGAGGGAAGTTATCTCAAAGGAGCCCGAGGAATCGGTAGATACGGGCAGGGTGACAAGCTCATCATCCTCAGCGGCACTGCCGGGCTCTATCTCTATTACCGCTTTTTCTATGGGAGCACCACTGCGGGCATCATATACCTTACCCGAAATGGTCCCTCTGCTTTGCCAGGAGGATGCGGATTCCCCTAATGACAATGCCAGGGGGATTAAAATCACCAGACTCCACAGCATTGCATAAGATAAATTTGAAGTGAAGATAGCTTTTCTTCGCAATTTAACTCGCCTCCTTTTTTAACAAAACTTACCCCATCTTAATTTAAAATATTATTCTTATGGTATACCTTCTTCCCACTTGAGCTCTGCACCATATACTTTTAATCTGATTTTTGCGTCTAATATATGACCACTATCCCAGGCTGTTGGATTCTTCCATTCCGTGATCGCTGGATTACAGCTACCATAGATGCAATCCAATATTATACTGCAGTCGGGGTAAGTCATTTTTTCTATATAATCATCTGTACCTGGCCAGTCTAGTTCCCAGGCCTCCATACGATTTCCACTTATGGTGAAGACCTCACCGTCAAGAGCCCTTCACCCATCATCCCATTCTTCTCGATCAATATCAATACCACGATGTCCACCTCCATATGTATTTATCCCCTTCGATGTCTTCTGTTGCCAGCACATACCCCAAGGATCCGCATCATAATTATAATATTCGTCGCATTCTGATGGGGGTCCATATATATGATGTTTTACAGTGCAACTATTCCAATCCCAATGATGCCATGTACTATTCCAATGCCACCCCTGAAATTGATGATCATCCCATTTATCCTGTATATTAGATCTTATACCCCAATTCCCAAAGGGCGCAGTATGACAAAGGGGCCCATCTGGCCATGGCCAACATTCATCTCCACATTCTGCTTCTAAATCATCTCCATAACAATATCTGTCTTGGTTCTCCATTGAAAAAGACACATCGCAGTAAGGTCGCATAAGCGCAGAGGATGAATTTTTATAGTAGAAAATGGATAGAAAAGCGATGGCCAACCCACCAATTACCATTGCTTTGGTTAAACTTTTCATCTTAGCCTCCTTTCTTTAGAAATAACTATCCTTATTTATGTTATAAAATTTCTTATTTAATATATGCTACTGAAATATTGCTTTATTTTATACTTATATTGCTATTTGATATTATTTTGTTGTATTTTTCTATATTTTGAGGGAGCCACGCCTGCTATTTTTTTAAAGGTTCTATTAAAGTTTGAAATGTTAGTAAAACCTACTTCAAAGCAAATCTCCGTGATACTAAAAAACGTTTTCCGTAATAGCTCTTTCGCCTTCTCTATTCTTATATTATTAACATATTCCATGACAGTTTGACCAGTCAAGGTCTTGAATACTCTGCAAAAGTGATGTTTACTCAAACAGGCTCTTTTTGCAATTTCACCAAGATATAGCTTCCTTGTATAATTATTTTCAATATATTTATACACATCTTTCAGGAAGGAAGGCCAATATTTCCTATCTAGGTCTTTTATTAATCTATAAGCATTCATGAGAAAAATGGTTATATAGAATGGTTATGGGAGTTAATTCTTCTATTTAACTGTTAAAGGCTTTGGAACCTAGCAGGATTCTTTTATATGAGATTTCAAACCATATAGCTGCGCAAATCTGAGGCGGGGATAGAAATTTGCTGCTTCCTTGGCTTACAATGATTTTCTCTTCTTGGTTTGATTTTCACCAGGTGAGCGCTGATTATTCCCCGGTTTTTCAAGCTCGCAATAATCTTAATAATATACACTCATAACAAAAGCTCTTACCACCGATTTACTCTTATAATAACTTGCCTTTTATTTTATATTTCTTCTATTCACCCCCTGTGTAAAAGGAATATAAATATTAACAATACATATTCCCATCACCAATAATCTTAAACGACATATTAAGCATTTATTACAACTTTATTATCTTAATTTCAAAATATATATCGGGAAATGTCAATTATTTTTTTTGAAACCCTAAAGAGCAAATGGAATCTACTTTTTTATCTTCCTCTACCATTCAATGCTCATGCGGGAGGTAAGGAAGTATTCCAGCCCCACGCCAAAGCCGAGCACATCAAAAGCAGAGCCCTGCCCACCTTCGGTGGCTTGCCCCCCTGTTCCGAAATAACCGCTTATCTCCAATCTCTTATCATCCTTCTTCTCCTGGGGAGATAGGTCATCCCCATAGCATAGGAGAACAATACTTATACTTAATATGGCTATTAAAGACTTCATAGAGGCTATGGCTCCATTAAAGCCGATTTCCCTTTTAACCGCCTCCTTAGAGTTGAGCGGATTCAGTGTGACAACAAATTTATTTTTTATCAAGAGAAGAATGCAATGAGATGGCATTTTGATAATGAGCAAGATTAACACAATACGCAGAGTGCTACTTTTCTGCCATTTTTCTCTCTTTGATAAATAATTGAACAAGGCAGGCAGACCATAGATATTTATTTATTGGGTAGAATTCCTTGTGCTAAACTTATTAAAAAATTGCTAGATAATTTTTTTTGAGCAAGTTGGTGAAAGATCAAACAAAAATAGGAAAAAATGAAAGAATGAAGGATAAGAGAGCTTCTTTTTCAATAATTAAAAGCTATCTGTATTTCACATTAAAATGACCCTTTAATTTGCTATGCTTTAAGGTTATTGAAGATAGCATTTTAGTCGCAGAAGCCTTAAATTTCTTTTTTATCCTCTTTTAGAGTAGGGGGGCAATTTTTTCCGCAGTTTCTTTGCCATCGAGAATAGCGTCTTCCATGGAGGAATATTTCCATCCCCCAAATCTTCCGATAGAAAAAATCCGGTTTCGCTGCAAGAACTGATGAATGAGCCTGACATTCTTCCGGTAGGTGTGGTCGTATATCACATAGGCATACTTTATGTCAAAGACCTGTTCGGCGATGACCTCTTTGGGGCTTTTAAGGATACCTGCTCGTTGCAGGTCTTCTTTCACTTTGTTGACAATGGTCAGCTTATCCACAGGTCGGGAAGGGGAATAAGATACCTCGGTGTACACAGAGCTTGCCCGGGGTGGGACCATATGTGGAGAGAAGTTAGCCGGGAAGCCCACCCGATAGAAGGAGAATTCTTTTTCGGGGAAATATACCCAGTGCTTATCGCTGAGATTCTTTCGGCTGATGCCAAAGTTTATGTTATAAACGGAGCAAAACCTCAGCTCTGCTGCTGCTCGCTCCAGGCTATCGGGGAAAGGGTTGAGCATCCTTATGAGTTCGGGGAGTGGTATGGCGGAGATGAGATAGTTGTAAGGGGCTTCCGCACCGTTGGCAAATCTGATGAGCCGCCGCTTCCAGTCAATAGCCTCCGCCCGGTAGCCGGTATGGATTGGTTTAACACCTTTAGCCATGGCTCTGACCAGAGCCTCAATGCCCCCTCGGCGAGGGTAGAAGAACTCGGCATTATACCCGAAGGGTTTCTCCTGGTCGGTCAAAGCCCCCATTACAACGTCTTTGAGCGATGGGCGGGGGACATAGGGACTTAGCCATTCGGTGGTGAGCTCCCTGGGGGGCAAGGTCCACATTTTTTCATTATAGGGGAGCATAAAGTGAGCGGCGATGCCTCGCCCGAAATTTCGCAGAATCCAATCTTCAAAGTTTTTATACCTGGTGCTGGCGGTTATATGGTATCTCTTTTTCGCTTCAATAAAGCCCAGCAGGCAGTCGGTTGCCACCTCGACGGGTAAGCCGTAAGTATTAGCCTGGAAGGGATAGCGGGTATAACGCCCTTTGGAATAGACCCAGGCTCTTCGTCTATGGGCGATCAGGTTCCCTTTAAGGAGCCTGTGCACCAGTTTGCGGACATAGTCATTTCTGAAGTGGAGCAGATGCCCACTGCGATCAAAAAGGAAGCTCTCAAGCTGGTCGCTTCTGCATAAGCCTCCAGGGCGCACCTCCTTTTCGTAAAGGGTGTATCCCCCTCTGAGGTGATAGGCAACGCTAAGCCCTGCCAGTCCTCCACCCAAGATAATCAGAGGAGCCATTTTCGCGGACCTTTCTCTTTATAGCTTTAAGGCAATCAAAACTATTTTGTATTATACCAGAAGATAGCGGATTAGCCATTAAAAAGGTGTTGTAATTTTGGCAAGGGAGTGGTAAAGTTATGTTTTAAAAGAGGGGTATGGTCTTTATGGTCTCTAAGGATGAGAGGAACAATCGGATTATAGAAGAAGCGAAGAAGGTTCTCTCTATTGAATACCAGGTAGTCCGTTCGCTGATTAGCAAAATAGACGAGAGTTTTGTGCGGGCCATAGATATACTTTACAATTGTGAAGGAAGAATCATTGTCACCGGGATGGGCAAATCGGGACTTATAGGTAAGAAGATTTCTTCCACCTTCTCCAGCACTGGTACACCCACCTTCTTCCTGCATCCGGCTGAGGGGGGGCACGGAGATATCGGCGTTGTAACTGCCGACGATGTGGTGATTGCTATATCTCACAGCGGAAACACCGAAGAGGTGATGTCTCTGCTACCTTTCTTTAAGAGATTTGGCATTAAGGTCATCGCCATCACCGGAGATCCTGACTCCATCCTGGCGAAAAACAGCGATGTATGCCTCGATGTGGGGGTGGAAAAAGAGGCATGTCCTCTGGGGATAACCCCTACCGCGAGCACTACCGCCACGCTTGTTATGGGGGATGCTTTGGCTATGGTGTTGTTGAAGCTGAGAGGGTTCAAAAAGGAAGACTTCGCCCTGTTCCACCCGGCAGGGAGCCTGGGCAAGAGGCTCCTTCTGCGGGTGGGCGACCTGATGCATCGCAGTTCGGAGAACCCCGTTGTCAACTATAAAGTTTCTTTGAAGGAGGCTATCTACGAGATGACCTCCAAGGGGCTGGGGATGACATCGGTGGTCGACGATCAGAATCGCCTGGTGGGTATTGTAACCGATGGAGACCTGCGCCGCATTCTGGAGAGGGAGAAGGACCCCCTCAATATCCCGGTGGGTAAGTTGATGATCCGAAATCCTAAGGTAATCGGGGAGGATGTTCTGGCTGCCGAAGCTCTCAGGGTTATGGAGTATCACTCCATTACCTCTCTTATTGTCATCGACGATGAGAATCGCCCCTATGGGACCCTCCATTTGCACGATATACTGAAAGCGGGCATCGCCTGACGCCTATTCATTATTTAAGAGGTTCCTCATTTGCTTCGCTGACAGCGTTGAAATGCCACAAAGGGAAGCTTTCGGCTTTTGTCCCACAGGGTTGCTTTCTTTAGCTCAGGACAGAAGGGAACCCCCTTTATTTTGGTGTAAGATAAATTACAGAAAACCGTATATTAAAATGTTAAAAGATAAGCACTTAAACATCTCGTCTCGCCTCCTGATTAGCCAATCGGGGAGGGTTTCGACCCACTCCGATTGGCTTCCTTTTTTATGCCTCTTTTCCCGGGTTAAATAGGAGCAGGGGAGTGAGTATAAATAAAAGGGCTGGCCAAGCCAACCCTCTTAGCCAGCCCAGGGTAAAGGGAGGTGATGTTAGGGTAATTAGAGGTATGGGGCTGGAAAAATCATTGCATTAACCTCATCAAATATAAATAAGCATAATTTATGCCATAAAGTCTCCCTTGAATCCGACTTCCTTAGCTTACTATTCATATGATGCTCTAAAAATTTAAGGTTACACGCTTAGCACATTCTCCCTTCTATTTATTTAGACGCTCTATGAGGTAAAAGAGTTCCCTAAAATGTCCTCTTTTAGGGAAAGAAGTACTATAAAGATGCCACTATTCATTGTAAAAAATAAGCATTGTGGTAGGATATAAAGAGCGAAGAGGTTATTAATATCCATTCTCACCTTTTGCTTCAGGATGGGAGGAAGGAGAATAAAACTATAGCATAGAGAAGGGTTAAATTTTCCTTGATTTTTTGCGTAATCTGGTATACATTATTTGAGATTTCTGGTGAATCAGATTCTTCTAATAACAAGAACTATGGAAGGAGGGTATTTATAGTATAATAAGGCTATCCAGGATAATGGTAACTTTATTGGTGAGTTTATCCGTATTAAGAGAGGAGAGGGACGATGGCTGATAAGGAATTCAAACCATATGTTCCCGCAGTGACTACTCTGAAAGAGTTCACCTTAAAGGCTATCCTGCTGGGAATTGTCTTATCAATAGTCTTGGGTGCAGCCAATGCTTATGTGGGCTTGAAAGCTGGTATGACCGTAGCCGCCACCTTCCCCGCAGCGGTCATTGCCATGGCGGTACTCCGAATCTTTAAAGGGAGCATCCTGGAAGAAAACATCACCCGAACCACCGGTGCAGTGGGCGAAGCCCTGGTGGCAGGAGCTATTTTCACCATCCCCGCTTTCATAATGACAGGTGTCTGGGAGAAGCTGAGATACTGGGAGAGCACCGTACTTATGCTTATCGGGGGAGTGCTGGGGGTTCTATTTGTTATCTTTCTCCGGCGGATACTCATTGAGGACACAGAGTTACCTTTTCCCGAGAGTGTTGCCTGTGGGGAGATAGTAAAAGCGGGACAGAAGGGACAAACCGGAGCGATGTATGTCTTTGGTACCATGGGAGTAGCCGCTCTGATCGAGCTATTCAAGAACAGTCGGGGGATTCAACTGTTCAGTGAGTCGGTTTCGGGATTTTTCAGGTTTAGCAGGTCTATCCTTCAGCTATTTACCGGGGAATTGAAACCGGTAGGGGGGGCAGAAGGGTACTCTGGAGGTGTTTTTCTCCGTTCGCCTGCCGCTTCGCCAGCTATGATAGGGGTAGGTTACATTATCGGACCGAGGTTAGCGGCAGTGGTCTTTTCTGGAGGGGTGTTTGGTTGGATATTGCTGGTGCCCTTACTGCTGTTTATCAATCCCGCCTTTGCCAATTTAGTAGGTGGCTATCTCCCCGATGGGGAAACCGTGAGTTGGCTCACTCTGAGCGAGTCGGTATGGTTCACCATGGTGAGGCCGTTAGCAGTGGGTGCTATGCTGGTGGGAGCCTTTTATACCCTGTTCAAAATGAGAAAGTCACTCACCAAGGGGGTTGGCCGCGCATTTCGGGATATAAAGAGGGTGAAGATGGGCGAAATCACCCCCAATCGGCTGGAAAAGGACCTTTCCTTCAAGCCGGTGATCACCGCTATTTTGTTGCTGATGATACCGATATTTTTCATCTATTATTATTTCAGCCAGAGTATAGGGGGCGCCCTTCTTTCAACGGTGGTAATGACGGTGGCGGGTTTCCTTTTCGCCGCGGTGGCCGGATATTTAGTAGGCTTGATAGGGAGTTCCAATAACCCTATCTCCGGTTTGACCCTGACCACTCTGATAATAGCCGCCCTATTAATGGTTCTCATTGGACTGAAAGGTCCTCTGGGGATCGCTGCTGTGCTGGGTGTAGCTGCCGTGGTTTGTTGTTCCTCAGGAGTAGCAGGCGATATAATGCAAGACCTCAAGGTGGGGCATATTTTAGGTGGAACTCCATGGAAGATGGAGATTGCCTGTATCATAGGGGTTATAGCCGCCAGCCTGGTAATGGTATTCCCCCTCAGTATCCTCCATCGAGGCACCCCTGGAGGGATAGGAGGACCCGGCCTCCCTGCGCCTCAGGCAGGTTTGATGTCGATGTTGTCCCAGGGGATTGTTGGCGGGACTATGGCTTGGGCGCTGGTGCTGGTGGGGATGGTCTTCTCCATTGGGTTGATCCTTATTAAATCCCCTTCCCCTATGCTGATCGCAGTGGGTATGTACCTTCCCCTGCAGACCACAGCCGCTATTTTCGTGGGAGGAGTGATCAAGTATATCGTGACCAGAACATATCAGCGCCGAAAGCTCAGCAAAGAGCTGGCTGGTAGAGGGGAGAATGTAGGGATTCTCCTCGCCTCAGGGCTTATTGCCGGGGAGGCGTTGACCGGAGTCTTGATAGCAGCCCTGGTAGTAGCGGATATCCACCTACCAGCTATAGGGCAGAATCCCTTGGGGGGGCTGGTGGTATTTGCCCTATTGGCAGCTATTCTGATAGGCATACCTCTGAGGAGTTTAAAAGGTGGCACAGCGCAATCTTCTTGACCTGATTCCTATGAGGAATCGTCAATGGGAAATGGGTGATGGTGATAAGGTCGTCATCCTCAGACCGAAATTTGAAGACCATTGGCTGGGGAGATGGCTATTGCCCCGTATGAAAAATTCCCACTACAGGGTCAGATTGGATTCCTATGGCAGCTGGGTGTGGAGAAAATGCGATGGGCGCTGTACGGTTAAGGAGATTGCAGATGGCCTTGAAAGGCACTTCGGAGATTCCATAGAGCCAGTCTATCAGCGTCTTGCTCTGTTCCTTAACCAATTGTGGAGGGGTAGATTTATTGTCTATCAGGACAGCTCAGGCAGGCTGGTTAAGTGAGAGGATTCAGGGGAATGCCCCCTGTTCATCTATAAATCAGACGACCACCCCTGGTGAAGGGGTGAGATTTTTAGTTTGGAAAGAATCATCGGAGGAGAGGTATGTTTGGAAGAAGAGGTTTGAGGTGGGGATGGTTTATCCTTTTTATCCTCTTTTTTATCACCACCGAATGTTCTGAAAAGGAGAAAGAAAATGTCCAGGCTCTCATTACTCCTGATATTAAACTAAGTGCCACCGAATTCCCTATAGGTTCCCCTCTGGAGATAAGCTATCAATGGATGATTGGTTCCCAGATGACACCCCTCCAAAAAGATTACACCGTTTTTGTCCATTTCCTGGACCAGGAGGGGAAGCTCATCTTTACCGATGACCATGCTCCACCACTTCCCACCAGCCAATGGAAGCCTGGCGGACGAGTAGAATATCAAAGAACCCCGTTCATTCCTTATACTCCAATGGTGGGAGAGCTTAAGGTTAAAGTTGGGCTTTATCACATAGAAAGTGGGACAAGATTGACCTTAGCAGGAAAAGACGAGGGAGGGGATAGGGCTTATCTTGTGGGAAAGGTCAAGCTCCTTCCGGAAGATTTAAATAGTTTGCCAGTTTATAAAGACGGATGGTACGACCTTGAAGTGGTCTCCGAAGACACCCTTAAGGAGTGGATATGGTCGCAGAAAGAAGCTGAGGTTTCCTTTGTCAACCCTCGAAGGGATGCCATCCTCTATCTTCGTGCCCTATCCCCGGCGGCTTATTTAGGCTCACCCCAGCAGATTACCCTCTATTTAAATGATCAGCCCCTGGAATCCTGGCAGTGCACTTCCTCAGAAGATTTTCTGCGGAAGATAACTATAGAGAAAGAGAGGCTGGGACGGGACAATTGGATTGACATCAGGATTGAGGTGGATAAGGTCTTCATCCCCATTGAGCACGGAGAAGGGAAAGACACCCGGGAGCTTGGGGTGAAGGTTTATAATCTGCTGCTTAAACCTGCCTCGGTAGCTTCTGTTACCAGGAGATAAAAGTGGTTCGGAAGGATTAATCCTTAAAAGAGAGAATATTTTTTGTAATTTCCAGAGAAAAAATCCTATCAGAGGGGCTTTCCATAAACAATGGCTTCTATTGGCGAGCAGTTTAAAAGGGAAAGAATAGGGAAGAAAATCTCTTTAGAGGATGTTGCCCGGGAGACGAAGATCAGGGTTAGCTTCCTTCGGGCTATCGAGGAAGATAGGTTCGACCTTCTACCCGGCGGGGTTTTTACCAGGAATTTCCTCCGGGCGTATGCCATATACTTGCGGATGGATGAGGATGAGGTGGTGAAAAGCTTTGTTCAACTGTCCCCCCCGAGCGAAGAGAAGAAGTTATCCCCTTTGCTGGTGGTTGAGGAGCATAAAAGGAGGCGTTATTTCTACCAGATAGCCATTCTCATACTCCTTATATTGCTTCTGGGCTATATTCTGTGGGTAAAAGGCTGGGATTTTAAAGGGGAGAATGTATACAACCTCCAGCAGAATGAGAAACCCTCGACTATCAAGGAGGAGACAGCGGTTATTCCTGAGAGGCGGGAGGTCTTACCATCTGCCAGAGAGCCTTCTTCTGAAGCATCTGAGCTTTCCATGGAGCTTAGAGCTATCGACTCGTGCTGGGTAGAGATTTTGGCGGATGATAGATTGGTTGCTTACAAACTTCTTCAGCCGGGCGAGAAGCTCACTTTTGTCGCTCGTCAGCGCTTCTCACTCACCTTAGGCAATGCCGGCGGGGTGGAAGTTAGTCTCAACGGTAAGAGATTACGCCGCCTGGGTAGACTGGGGGAGGTTAAACGAAGTTTTGAATTGGATGTCGAAAATTGGCGTCAATATGCCACAGAGGATAATCAGTAAAAGGTGAAGTCATACCTTTACAGAGGAGTTTCCCTTTGACCACTTACCCCAAGGAGGACATTAGGAGACAAAAAGAGAGAGAGGCTAAGGAGATAGTCTATAGACTATTAACAGAGAAAAAAGCTCCTTTGAGTCTGCGTCTGGCTATAAGTAGAGGGGAATTGCCCTTAGCAAAGGTTGAGCTTCTGAAGATGCTCTTTCTCCTGAGGGATGACCCCGACGAGGAGGTCCAAAGCTCCATAAGAACAACCTTAGAAGCCATAGAAGGAAGAGAGCTGGCGGAGCTCATCCAGAGGACGAACTTCACATCCAACCAGCTCGACTTTCTCAGCCGCTACTCTCTTTCCAAACGGGATGTACTGGAGACCATTGTGCTTGACTCCTCCACCTCTGATAAAACCATCGAGTTCTTGGCTGATAAAATCGGAGCAGAGGAGCTGGAGCTAATCCTCATGGATCAACTCCGGTTGAGGCGTTGCCCTTCTATTCTGAACAGGATAAAGCATAACCCTCTGCTTTCTCCTGAAGAGAGGGAGAGGTTGTTGCAGATGGGTCAAGCATCGTCCCAATCCCAGGATGTCAAAGATAAAAAAGAAGAGGTGCGACGCACCGTGCTGCAGAAGATAGCCTGCCTCACTGTGGGACAGAAGATTATCTTAGCCCTAAAGGGCACCCGGGGGGAAAGGGTCATCTTAGTTCGCGACCCTAATCGGACAGTGGCTACTATGGTTCTTAAAAGCCCTAAACTGGGAGACCAGGAGGCAGAGAGCATCGCTAATATGCGCAATGTGTGCGATGAGGTGTTACGTGGCGTTGCTGAAAACAGGGAGTGGATGGGCAAGTATCCCATCGTTCACAACCTGGTCAAAAACCCCAAAACCCCCGTAAATGTCTCCATGGGTCTAATCTATAAGCTAAACAATGTCGACCTGAATAAGTTGAAGAACAACCTTGATGTCCCTGAAGTGATAAGACGGAAAAGTTCCCAAACCTTAAGGAGCAGGTTACATATCGATCACCAACGCCGGGGGAGGGAGCGGTAAACTCAGCCAAGGACAAAACTGAGGGTGCGCTCTGGAACGAGGGAGATGATTCTTCTAATTAAGTTGACATGGGAAAGGAATTGTTTTAATATATATCCAAATTAAAAGAAAGGAGGCAAAATGGTTTCTGATCCTGATAAGCGCTCCAAAGCGATTGATATAGCTCTGCTCCAGATTGAGAAGCTGTTTGGCAAGGGGTCTATTATGTGGCTGGGCTCCAAGGGTGCGGTGATAGATGTTCCTGCTATCTCTACCGGCTCCATCTCATTAGATGCTGCTCTGGGGGTAGGAGGTATCCCTCGGGGGAGGGTCACCGAAATTTTTGGTCCCGAAGCCTCGGGAAAGACAACCCTGGTCCTCCATATTATTGCCGAGACGCAGAAAGCGGGGGGGGTAGCTGCTTTTATTGATGCGGAGCACGCGTTAGACGCCGGTTATGCTGGGAAGTTGGGGGTGGATATAGAAAATCTGCTGGTTTCACAGCCCGATAACGGGGAGCAGGCTCTGGAGATTGCTGAGGTGCTGGTCAGAAGTAGTGCCATTAGTGCGATTGTGATTGACTCGGTAGCTGCTTTAGTGCCTCGAGCGGAACTTGAAGGGGATATGGGGGATGCCCATATGGGACTGCAGGCGCGGTTAATGTCTCAAGCTCTGAGGAAGCTGGCGGGACTGGTATCCAAGTCGAACACTTCCCTGATATTCACCAACCAGATTCGAGAGAGAATCGGCATCTTCTTCGGCAATCCCGAGACAACTACCGGTGGGCGAGCCCTGAAATTTTATTCCTCAGTCCGTCTCGATATCCGCAGGATCGGCACCATAAAAGAGGGCGAGGAGATTATCGGCAGTCGGACCAGAGTCCGAGTGGTGAAGAACAAAGTAGCCGTCCCCTTCAAGGAGGCGGAGTTTGATATTCTTTACGGGGAGGGAATCTCTAAGGAGGGGGACCTTCTGGACCTTGCAGTTCAAAGACAGATAGTGACCAAAACAGGTGCTTGGTACTCCTTTGGCGAAGAGCGTATCGGTCAGGGAAGGGGAAATGTCCGTACATTTCTCAAGAATAATACTGAGATTCGGGAGACTCTGGAGAAAAAGATAAGAGAGGAGCTCAAACTGAAAGCCACGCAGGACAAGGAGACCGAGACGCAGAAAGAGAAAGGTCCTTAGGGTACGGAAACTTTGGGTTAATTCGCCTCCTTTACTGCTGTTGGCAGTGGGGGATTATTTTTTGGTAAAAGGAGATGGGAGTATTTGCTGTTCTTGGTCTGGGGGGATTTGGCTATCATGTTACCGCAACCCTCGCCACTGATGGACACGAAGTAATAGCTATCGATTCCAACAAAGAGAAGATTCAAAGCGTCAAGGAGATTGTTACCCAGGCCATCCTGACCGATGCCACTGACAAGGAGACTTTAAAAGCTATCGGAATACAAGATGTAGATGCCGCCATTATCAGCCTGGGGGAGGAGGGGTTTGAGAGCGCGATGATGGTGACTCTCTTCCTCAAAGAAGCCGGGGTTAAAAATATCATAGCAAAAGTGGCTAATGAAGACCAGGCTAAGATTCTGACCCAGATAGGGGCTACAGAGGTCGTCTTCCCGGAGAAGGATATGGCAATCCGACTGGCTAAAAGGCTGGGGAGCCCCAATGTTTACGACCAGATAGATATAGGGGAAGACCTTCAGATGGTGGAGCTGAGAGCTCCCTCCTCCTTTATAGAAAAGACAGTTCGGGATCTCGACCTGAGGCGCAAACACAATATACAGGTCATCGTTATCAAGCGAGAAAATCCCAAAGCCACCGGGGAGAGGAAATCCTGTTATAATGTTATTCTCCCTTTGCCCAATGAGATTATCCGGCCGGGAGATCATCTGACAGTAATGGGGAACCATAAAGCTCTGAACAAGATAAAGAAGCTAAAATAGTTGCGGTTTTTATCAGGCCTCCCAAGGAGGAGACACCTTAACACTACTGGTTGACGAAGAGGACAACTCGCTTCGCAGTTCTACCTCTGGGGATTAGGTGGATGTCCAACTTTTCGCCAAAGTCAAAGCTATGCCTGTTATTCTTTATAACCTTTTTTATTTTGTTCCTCAACAAACCTCTCCTAAAAGGGGATGAGGTCGAAGCTTACCCCTATAATTATCGCCTCGAAGCCCCTCGGGTAATCTTATCTAACGTCCCCTTCACGGTCACCATACAAGCCGAAGGAGCCCCTCCGGAAGCGGTAATCCCTTTCACACTCAGCTTCTCCAGAGAGGGGGTGCTTATCAGGGGGGAGCTGAAGGGGTCGAATCCTTACGAGTCTGAGGAGATACGACTGTCCGATAGTGGCAGGGTGCAGCTCACCCTGCAGGTGGGCGAGCAAGAGATCATTAGACAAAATCGGGTGATTCCCGGAATTTTGTCCATCCTACCCCCTCTGCTGGCTATCGTTTTTGCCCTGAGCTTCCGTGAGGTCATTGTCGCTCTTTTTTCTGGTGTATGGTTGGGGGCTTTATTCATATATGACTTTCGTCCCTTTGCTGCCTTCCTCCGCGTGGTAGACCACTATTATCTGCAGGCGATGACCGACCGAACCCATGCCCTTATCATTATGTTCTCCCTTATTCTGGGAGGAATGGTGGGCGTTATCTACCGGTCGGGAGGTATGCACGGGGTGGTGGAGAAGATAAGCAAGGTCGCCCGTACTCCCCGCAGTGGTCAAATCGTTGCCAGGATAGTGGGTGTACTGATCTTCTTTGACGACTATTCAAACACCCTTATTGTGGGCAACACCATGCGCCCCTTTACCGATAAGCTGCGAATCTCGCGGGAAAAGCTCTCTTACATAGTCGACTCCTCAGCCGCCTGTATTGCCAGTATTGCTGTTATATCCACCTGGATTGGGTTTGAGCTTTCATTGATAAGCGACGGCTTTGTCGCCCTGGGGGTGAGCCGCAATGCTTATATCACCTTCCTCCAGACTATCCCCTCCCGCTTTTACCCAATCTTTACTTTTATCTTTGGCTTTGCGGCTGCCATAATGGTTAGGGATTTCGGCTCCATGTATAAGGCTGAGAGAAGATGCCGGACTACTGGTCAGGTAATAGCTCCCTTTGCGGTGCCCATTGCCGACCCGGAGACAACCCTGACCCCGCCCCCTAAAGAGGCGCCCCGCAGATGGGTTAACGCTGTGGTTCCTTTTGCAGCGGTAATTGCTATAACCTTTTGCGGGCTCTACCTCACCGGATTGTCCAATCTGAAAGCGGAAAGGGGGGCTGCCTATGTTCGCAGTGCCCCAGGCTATGAGATTTTCGGCGCCGGGGACTCCTTTGAAGTGCTCCTGTGGGCTTTCACTATTGGCTCCGTGCTTGCCATTGTTATGGCCATGAGTCAGAGGATTTTGAACCTTCGGAGGTCTTTAGAAGGCTGGGTTCAGGGGATAAGGTCGATGATTATGGCATGCATTATCCTGCTGTCTGCCTGGGCTATCGGGGGGATATGCGAGGAGTTGGGAACGGCTAATTATGTGGTGGAGGTCAGCAGAAGCATCTTGTCACCTCATCTTATTCCTATGGTTTCTTTCATGTTGTCATGTGCCATCGCCTTTGCTACAGGAACCTCCTGGGGGACTATGGCTATCCTCATGCCTATTGTAATTCCTCTGGGGTACAAAATGCCTTTGGCGGCGGGTTTAAGTCCTGCGATATCGGAATCAGTTCTCCTTGGCGCCATCGCTGGGGTGTTAGCCGGGGCGGCTTTTGGTGACCACTGCTCACCTATCTCTGATACCACCATACTCTCTTCCATGGCATCCGGCTCGGACCATATAGACCATGTGAAAACCCAGATTCCCTATGCCTTTACCGTGGGTGTGGTGAGCGCCCTTATAGGCTATTTGCCCATGGGCTATGGGATAAGTCCCCTCATTACTGTTCCCATAGGGGGAATATTGTTGATCCTTATCTTGAGGTTTATAGGGAAGAAGACCGATACCTTTTAGAGCAAGGTTCTTCTGCTACCTATTATGAAAGTCGCTATTGTCGGGGCTGGGGTGGCTGGTGCTTATCTGTCGGGTCTATTGGCTGAGAAAGGATGCTCCAACCTACTCTTTGACTATCTTGCCCCTTATGAGAAGCCCTGCGGTGGTGGGATTGCCTCAAAAACTATCAGGGAGTTCCCCTTTTTAGACAGTCAGGAGATAGCTAAAAGAGAAGTCCACTCTGTTGAGTTTGTCTCTCCCAGAGGGAGAGCTTATACCTTTTCGCTTCCTTCTCCTTTTTATGTCTTCTCCCGTAAGGAACTGAGTCGATTCCTTATAGATAGGGCCATGCGGTTAGGGGCAAGCTTTATCCCGGAAAAGGTGGTGAGGGTGGAAAGAAGGAAAAGGGGATGGGAGGTTATTTCTGACCATGGGAGCTATTCGGCAGACCTACTGGTAGGAGCTGATGGGGTAAAGAGCATTGTCCGTCGGCAGCTGTGGAGGAACTTTGACCCCCGGGACCTGAGCCTTACAGTGGTGAGTTATATTAAGGGGGATTTTGAGGGAAGGGTAAAGGTCTGTTTCCTTTCGGGAGTGGAAGGGTATATCTGGTGGTTTCCCCGCCCGGGCAATGCCTCGGTGGGCATAGGCTCCCCTCTGGGACAGATAGAGAGCCATCAGCTGGAAACTCTCCTCCGAAAGTTCACCTCGGAATATTACCCCTCAAGAGGGAAAAGGGGAGTAAGCTTCAAATGGGCGTTGGTTCCCTCGCTGAGGGCAGAGGAGCTCTCGCGCCAGAGGTTTTCGGGCGAGCGCTGGGCGCTGGTGGGGGATGCCGCCGGGCTGGTTGACCCTCTTACCAGAGAAGGGATTTACTATGCATTGAAATCTGCTCAGCTTCTGGCTGAAGCTATCCTCAAAGGGGAACTTGGGGAGTATGACAGGATGCTGGAGGAGGAATTTTTAGGTGAGCTCCGGAAGGCAGCTCGCTTGAGGAGACGGTTTTATTCCCCCTGGTTTTTAGAGATGGGGTTAAGACTGGCAGCTGCTAGTGGCAGCTTCAGGGAGATTGCTTTCCAGCTCCTCCTGGAAAAGCCAGCCTATACCAGGCTCAAAAAAAGGCTCCTGTGGAAGGGGGTTCCCGGAGCTGCTCAATTCATCTGGTACTACTCGACCAGACCTCTGAGGCGAAAGAGCTCTCTCCAGTGATCAAACCTCAAGGAGGTTCATCTTCAGGTGGGGCTCATAGAACCTCTTCAACTCCTCTCCTGAGGTATGAACCCACAGTTCGACCGTGGCGCTGACTTTTGAAGATAACAGATGTCCTCCATAGGCTTTGAAATCATCCCCCGCTAAGACCGCATGAGCATGGATGAAGGGCTTACCTTCCAGCCAGCTTATGGTACCCTGCAGACTCACTAATTCTTTGCTCTCCTGAAGGTTTTTCTTCTGATATTGTTTAGTTTCGGTATTGAAATACCCGATAACTGACTCCTCCACCGCCCCAATCCCCCAGAAAGTTCCCCCCTTTATCCCTTCCTGGTGGGTAAGATGAGAAAGGCTGGATATTACCTCATCTTCTCCCTCTAATCTGAGAATATATCCCCATTCGGTCTTTCTCCATTTCATAGTTTTTTCTCCTGGCGATAAAATGCCCTTCTGAGGTAAATAGCATTTCCCCCTTTTTTCATCCAGTTTGTCCTGCTTTTCTCACCAAGTGGAGTTTATCAGAGGAAGAGAGGCAATGCAATCTTTTCATCTCCTCTGAGTTTCGCTGGAGAATGCTCATTCACCAGAAATTGCTTGATTTTAACCCCCTCTTCTTTGTATAATTTGCACCATAGGAGAGAATTATGAGTATTGAAAAGAAGATAGAAGAATTATATCAAAAGATAAAAGCAGCAGAGGAGGGGGGTGGAAAGGAGCGGGTCGAACGGCAGCATAAAAGTGGCAAGCTGACCGCCCGGGAGCGCATAGCTCTTTTGCTTGATGAAGGGAGCTTTCAGGAGCTGGACAAATTGGCGACCCATCGTTGCATCGATTTCGGCATGGAAAAGAACAAGATTCCCGGGGATGGCGTAGTCACCGGCTACGGAACCATAAACGGCAGGCTGGTCTATGTCTTCGTCCAGGATTTCACAGTCTTTGGTGGTTCCCTGAGCGAGACCTATGCGGCTAAGATATGCAAGATAATGGACCTGGCGATGAAGATGGGTGCCCCCATAATAGGACTTAATGATTCCGGTGGTGCTCGCATCCAGGAGGGTGTGATGAGCCTGGCAGGCTATGCTGATATATTTCTGCGCAATACCCTTGCCTCAGGGGTAATCCCCCAGATATCTGCCATCATGGGTCCCTGCGCCGGGGGTGCGGTTTACTCTCCCGCCATCACCGATTTTATCGTCATGGTCAAAGATACCAGCTATATGTTCATAACCGGACCCGATGTCATAAAGGCGGTAACCCATGAAAAGGTAACCAAGGTCGAGCTGGGGGGTGCCCTCACCCACAATAAGACAAGCGGGGTTGCTCATTTCGCCGTAGAAGACGACCGGGCTTGTCTGGCTACCATCCGCGAGCTCTTAAGCTTCATCCCCGACAACAATCGGGAGGACCCGCCCCGGATTCCCACCGAAGACCGCCCCGACCGTCTTGAGGAAGCGCTGAACACCAATGTTCCCGACAACCCCAATCTCCCATACGATATGAAGGAGATAATCAAGCTGGTGGTGGATGACAACTATTTCTTTGAGGTTCATGAGCACTTTGCTCAGAACATGATCGTTGGGTTTGCCCGGCTAAACGGCTATTCGGTGGGAGTGGTGGCTAACCAGCCGGCGGTTCTGGCAGGAACCCTTGATATCAACGCCTCGCTTAAGGGGGCTCGCTTTGTCCGCTTCTGCGATGCCTTCAACATCCCTCTGATTGTCTTTGAGGATGTGCCAGGGTTCCTTCCCGGGACCGACCAGGAGTATGGCGGGATTATCAAGCATGGGGCGAAGCTCCTCTATGCTTTTGCCGAAGCCACCGTTCCCAAGATAACGGTCATCACCCGGAAAGCCTATGGGGGTGCCTATTGTGTTATGGCGAGCAAACATATCCGCACCGATATCAACTACGCCTACCCAAGCGCCGAGATCGCCGTTATGGGTCCTGAGGGAGCGGTCAATATAATATATCGCCGGGAGATAAGTGATGCTGCAGACCCCACCTCTTATGAAGAGAATAAGGTCGCTGAATTCCGGGAGAAGTTCGCCAACCCGTATGTGGCAGCCGAACGGGGATTTATAGATGAGGTGATAGAACCCAAATACACCCGCCCCAAGTTAATCGCAGCTCTGAATTCCCTGCTCAACAAGGTCGACCGGAACCCACCAAAAAAGCACGGTAATATCCCTCTCTAACATTTTCTTCTATCTTTTCTACCTATGGTGAGCTTTTTTTAAGGAGGGTGAATGCATGGATGTGATGGAGGCTATCTGCAAAAGGTGGAGTGTCCGCCACTACCTCGATAAACCTGTAGAGGAGGAGAAGCTAACCAGGGTGCTGGAAGCCGCCCGCTTGGCTCCCTCTGCCTGCAACTTGCAGGAGTGGCGTTTTGTGGTGGTCCGCTCTGCGGAGACCCGCCAGAAGCTGATGGTGGCTGCCAATCGCCAGAAATTTGTGGCAGAGGCTCCCGTGGTAATAGCCGCCTGCGCGGAGACCGATAATTATGTGATGCGCTGTGGACAGCTCGCCTATCCAATTGATGTGGCTATTGCGGTGGACCATATCACCATGAAGGCGGTCGAGGAGGGGCTGGGCACTTGCTGGGTCGGCTCCTTCTACGAGGATGAGGTGCGTAAAATCCTCGGCATACCACCGCAGATAAGAGTGGTGCAGCTCCTTACCCTCGGTTATCCTGCAGAGGAGCCGCCGCGAAATAAGTCGCGCAAAGCTTTGGGGGAGATTGTAATGCGGGAGAGATGGGGAGGTAAATAGCTCCCCCTTTTCCAAAAAGTGCTTTCTTCTTGGGGAGGATTTTTGCTAATGGCAAGAGTGAAGATAGTTCATCTGTCCGATATACATGTCAGCAGGCAATACTTCAGCGATGAGCTGGGGGAGAAGGTCATCCGTCAGGTCAACCAGATGGAGCCCTCATGCGTGGTCTTGAGTGGCGACCTGACCGACGATGGCTACTATCCTGAATATGTAGAAGCCAAAAGCTACATCGACCGAATTGAGGCGGAGAACAAAGTCATCGTCCCGGGGAATCACGACTCCCGCAATGCGGGCGACAAGCTGTTTGACGAGCTATTCAGCACCCGCTATCCGGTCTGCACCTTGGATGATGTCAAGATTGTGGGGGTTGACTCCAGCGAGCCCGACCTTGATGATGGGCACATCGGCAGGATAGCCTATCCATTTATAAAGGAGAACCTCAGCGGTGAGGACTTCAAGATTCTGGTTCTCCACCACCACCTGATTCCGGTTCCCGACACCGGAAGGGAGCGGAACATACCGGTTGATGCCGGTGATGTGCTAAAGCTGATTTCCGAGCTAAGGGTCGACCTGGTGCTGTGCGGGCACAAGCATGTCCCCTGGCTGTGGGTTCTCAACGGTATCGTCTTCCTTTACGCCGGCACCGCAACCACCCTGCGCATCAAAGCCCACATTGAGCAGTCTTACAACTACATTGAGCTTGAGCCCGGCAGGGAATTGACAATCTACCGCGTCTCATCTGCCACTGGGCAAAAGAAACTTGTATATAAAATACAACTTTGATACAATAGCACACAAGATTTACTTACTGCTTTTCATTACTTGTGATGAAAATAGAAGCCGAGAGATGGTGGAAACAGGCGGAGTCTGACCTGGAGACTGCTGAGTTCAATTTGAATGGGAGAAGACTTAGCGCGGCAGCTTTTTATATTCAGCAAAGTGTTGAGAAGGCTTTGAAAGCTTTATACTTAGAGATGTTCAGCGAATTGTTAAAAACTCATAATATAGTATTCTTGGCAGGGAAGTTAAACCTTCCTGAAAATTTAATAAAGATATGCGATAATATCAATCCTATTTATACGGCAACACGGTATCCAGATTCAGCGGAGTTTATCCCTGAGGAGAATTTATTTGAAGAGGATTTAAAAATGATGTTAGAGGGAGCCCAGGAAATTCTAAAATGGATAAAAAAAAGGCTTTAATACAACAACTTAAAGAGTTTAAGAGGAAATTATCCCGGAAATTGCCGATTGAGAAGATGATTCTCTTCGGCTCTCGGGCGAGGGGGGAGTTCAGAGCTCACAGCGATGTAGACCTGCTTATCGTCTCCCCTGAATTTAAGGGGGTAAAATCCTATAAGAGACCTCTATCTTT
The DNA here is from genome assembly GCA_005223145.1 of bacterium (candidate division B38) B3_B38. GTDB lineage: Bacteria > Acidobacteriota > B3-B38 > Guanabaribacteriales > B3-B38 > Guanabaribacterium. Next base: position 22,227 of record NJBL01000003.1, read on the forward strand.
TTATGAAGAATGGCACATAGATTTGCCTTTTGAGTTCATCTGCCTTACACCCGAGGAGCTCAAAGAGAAAAGCCAGCAGATTACCATCATCAGAGAGGCAGTGAACGAAGGGATAGAGATTTTATAATTTTTATTTTAAAATGAAAGAATTCATCTATAAATATAGAGAATATCAAATTACAGGTGGATTTATAAAAGGGGAATCGCGTCCAATTCCATTGCATATATATGAATATAATGTTTATAGTAATGGCAAACATCTATTTAGTTTTCTTTTCGCAGTTGTTATACCTTGGTCATGGCATAGATTTCCTGATGAAAAAACTCGACCTGATTTGATAAGAAAAGAAGGCTTTGACTTAGCTTGCGGGTTGATAGATACTGAAAAATATAATGAATCTAAGAAATATAAATCTGAAATAGTAGATGAATTTCCAAGATTTAATGCCCAAAGATATGAATTACCAAAGGAGAGTGAGATAGCGGATGACGTGAAAATACGATTTGAGATTTTAAAGGCTCTATGCAAAATACGAAGAGAAAACCCAGAGTCTTTTGAAACAGCAGAATTTAATGAAGATGGATTTTGCAAGGTATTAAGAATTTCAAAAGCTGATTTTTCATATGCTATTGGCTGTCTTGAAGAGGAAGGGTTGATTAATATTAAAAACGATAAAAAATCTATAACGATAAAGGGAGTTAGGGAGGTTGAGCAAGGAAACTATAAATATAGAATCATTGACCATATTACCTCGGAGATTCAGAAATCTGTGCATAATAGATTAAATGAAATTAACCCAGATATTTTTAATAGATTAGTAAATATTAAACAGCAGTTAATTGAAGAAAAGAAGGATTTTAAATGGCAACAGGTGGCTTTTGAATGCAGAGATATAATTCAAGACTTTACACATTATTTATATAGACCAGAATATTTACTTGAGGGTGAAAAAGCCCCCAAAAAATCTGAAACAAAAAGGAAACTGAAGTTTATCTTGCAAAATAGGCTCAATAACTCTGAAAATACTGAAAGAGAGCTGCTTGAAGGCTTAATTGAATATCTTTATAAGTATTTTGATTGCCTAAATGAATTGATTCAAAAGGGAGTTCATGAAGATATTGAAAAACCCAATGCCCAAAGATGCCTTATATATACATATTTGTTCATTGGAGATGTTCTAAGATTAACTAAGATATAATTATAATCATGTTTAAAAAGGTTCTGGTTGCCAATCGGGGGGAGATTGCCATCCGGGTCATGCGTGCCTGTCGGGAGATGGGCATGGGGACGGTGGCGGTTTATTCCGAAGCCGACCGGCAGGCGCTCCATCTGCGCTTTGCCGACGAAGCCTACCTCATTGGTCCGCCGCCATCGGCGGAGAGCTATCTCCGCACTGATAAGATAATAGAGGTAGCCAAAAGCTCCGGTGCTCAGGCCATTCATCCCGGCTATGGTTTTCTGGCCGAGAATCCCAAATTTCCCCTCGCCTGTCAGGAAGCCGGTCTGGTGTTCATCGGTCCCTCGGCGGAGTCCATCCGGCTGATAGGGAGCAAGCTCACCTCCCGGCGTATGATGACCGAAGCCGGCGTGCCCGTGGTGCCGGGCACCTGCGAGGGGGTAGGTTCCCTGGAGCAGCTCGGGGATATAGCCAGCAAGGTCGGTTTTCCCCTGATGCTTAAGGCGGCTACCGGCGGAGGGGGGAAGGGCTTGCGCCTGGTGCATGGCGAGGAGGAGCTTGCCAGCGCATACCGGGCCACCCGTTCTGAATCCCAGTCCTCCTTCGGCGATGACACCATCTATGTGGAGAAGTATCTTGATTGCCCCCGGCACATCGAGTTCCAGGTGTTAGCCGACCAGCACGGCAACTGCATCCATCTGGGCGAGAGGGAGTGTTCCATCCAGCGCCGCCATCAGAAGATTATAGAGGAGTCCCCCTCGCCGATGATGACCCCCGAACTCAGGAAGAAGATGGGGGAGATGGCCATACGGGCAGCCCGGGCGGTTTGTTATTACAGCGCCGGCACAGTGGAGTTTCTGGTGGATGGTAACGGGGACTTCTATTTTCTGGAGATGAACACCCGCTTGCAGGTGGAGCACCCGGTAACCGAGCTGGTGACCGGCATCGACCTGGTGAAAGCCCAGCTGCTGATAGCCGAGGGGAAGCCGCTACCTTGGAAGCAGGAGGATATTCACCAGCGAGGGGCGGCTATTGAGTGCCGTATCTACGCTGAAGACCCCGACAACAACTTCCTCCCCTCACCGGGAAAGATTTTAGGGCTGACCATCCCTGCTGGTCCCGGCATCAGGGACGATGGGGGAATTTACGAAGGCTACGAGGTTCCCATCTATTACGACCCCCTTCTCTCCAAACTGGTCGCCTGGGGCAGCGACCGGCAGGAGGCAGTCCAGCGGATAAGGAGGGCGTTGCAGGAATACAAGATTGTGGGAATTAAGACCAATCTCCCCTTCCTGAGGAAGATACTGGAGCACAAAGCCTTTATAAAAGGGGAGATTGATACGCATTTCATCAACCGCCATATAACCGCGGGGACGATGGAGGAGGTGCCCGCCGCCCTGAGGGAGGTGGCGGTCATCGCGGCTGCCATCCATGCCTACGAGCGGGAAATTAACCGAACTCAACAGCCTGCCCGTTCATCTCAGCAAAAGATAAGCCGCTGGAAGGAAGCAGGGCGACAAGCATTTCTTCACCAGAATAGGTGATACAGAGGATAAGGTACATGTCTCCGGAGAGAAAGATAGTTAGGGATTAATTATGATTTTTGAGGCAAACCTTGGTCAGGAACGCTACCTGGTAGAGATAGCCAGGGAAGGTGAGGTTTACAATATAAAGATAAAAGATAAAGAGTATGTAGCCGATGTCAGAAAGATAGGCGAAGCCCTTTACTCCCTTCTGATAAACAACCATTCCTATGATGTGGAGATAAGGTCAAACAGATACTCACATTCGGTGGTTCTGCGAGAGGGGTGTTTTCAAGTGGATGTTTACAGCCAGAGGGAAGGGAGGATGGGGGTGAGTGGAGCCCCACTGGAGATGCTGGGAAAGGTGGATGTGTGCTCCCCTATGCCCGGGCGAGTGGTGAAGATATTGAAAGAGGTTGACGAGCAGGTGAGAGAGGGGGAGGGGGTTATCGTGGTGGAAGCGATGAAGATGGAGAACGAACTCCGCTCTCCCAAGGAAGGAAGGGTGCTCGAAATTCGTGTTGCTGAGGGAAAAGCGGTAAATGCTGGAGAGGTGCTGGTGGTGGTGGAGTAATGAATGGGAAAATTTTTTGGTATTTTCAAGAAAAAGATTAAAGGTCGGCAATTGAGAAAGGAGGCGAGCATGATAAGGAAACCGGCGGTCGGGGATAGGTTCTATCCGGCAGACCCTCACCTCCTGCGGGCAGAGATTGCCCGATATGTGGCAGAAGAAGTGAAGAAGAAGCCAGTAATAGCGCTAATGGCACCTCATGCCGGTTATATCTATTCGGGGGAAGTTGCTGGAGTTGCCTATTCCGCTGTGAAGCTGCCCGGCACATTCGTTATACTCTGCCCGAACCACACCGGTATCGGAAGCCCGGCTGCCATAATGACCGAAGGAGTCTGGCGGATGCCGATGGGGGATGTGTCGGTTAATGAAGGGTTAGCCAAGGATATTCTGAGCAGCTCAACGCTGTTAAAAGATGACCATAGGGCTCATCTCCACGAGCACTCTCTGGAGGTGCAACTCCCATTTATCCAGTATTTCGTCTCCGAGCTCAGCCTTATACCCATCAGCCTCATGACCCAGCAATGGGGGGAGCTGAAGGAGATTGGCGAAGCGGTAGCGGCAGGGGTCAAGGGATTCGGAGAAGAGGTGATGCTGGTAGCCAGCAGTGATATGACCCATTACGAATCCCAGGAACAGGCAGAGACAAAAGACCGCATGGCGATAGATAAAATACTCACCTTAGACCCCCAGGGTCTTCTGGAGACAGTGAGGTTTAATAATATATCCATGTGTGGGGTTGGTCCTATGGTGGCAACCCTGGTTGCCGCCAAGGAGCTGGGGGCGAGCAAAGCCGAGCTGGTTAAATACGACACCTCAGGCAGAGTAAGCGGTGATTACGACCAGGTGGTGGGCTACGCGGGTATCATCATTTACTGAAAGTGGGGATTTTCCTGTTGCCACGACATAAGGGAAAGTTCATAACCTTTGAAGGGGTGGAGGGCTCTGGTAAGACGACACAAGCTCGTTTGTTAGGGGAGTATCTTTCCTCCCTGAGGATACCGGTAGTGGTGACCAGGGAGCCGGGGGGGACGGACATAGGGGAGCAGATCAGGCAGATTTTGTTAGATTCGGACAACAGGGGGATGACCCCAGAGACAGAGATTTTGCTCTATGCCGCCAGCCGAGCGCAGCATATTAGGGAGAGGATAATTCCCGCCCTGGACAGCGGTCGATGGGTAATATGCGACAGATATTCCGATGCGACCATTGCCTATCAGGGATATGGACGGGGGTTGGACCTGGGATTGATAGCCGAACTTAACCGTTTGGTCTCATTGGAGTTGGAGCCCGATTTGACCATCTTGCTGGACCTCGATGTGCAGGAAGGACTAAAGCGGGCAAGGAAAAGAGGAGAAGGGGGAAACCTCCGGGAAGGGAGATTTGAAGAGGAGGGAGTAGCCTTTCATCAACGGGTTAGGGAAGGGTACCAGGAGCTGGAAAGACGATATCCGGAGCGAATAAAGACCATTTCGGCGGAGGGGAGCATCGAGGAGGTTAACAGGAGGGTAATTGAGATTGTGTCTGTCCTTTTGAAGAGCTGACAGGGTTTAATTAACGATGTCCTTTGCTACTTTTATCGGCAACCAGCATATCAGGGATGGGATACAGCAAGCTTTGAAGAGCAACTCCCTCCCTCATGCCTATATCTTCCACGGACCCGAAGGGGTGGGCAAGAGGACTCTGGCATTAATTCTGGCTAAGTCCCTTAATTGCTTGAACCTGAAAGACGATTGCTGCGACAAATGTAACAGTTGCTACAAGATAGATAAGGGTCTTCATCCCGATGTCCGCCTTTTGCTTCCCGGGGGGAAAGTAAGCATCTCAATAGAGCAAATGAGGGGAGAGATTAGGCGAACTATCTATCTCAAGCCCATGGAGGGAAGGAAGCGGGTTTATATCATAGATGAGGCGGAGAGGATGACCGCCGAGGCAGCCAATTCTCTGTTGAAGACCCTGGAGGAGCCTCCGTCAGCCGCTATTCTTATCTTGCTCACCACGTCCTACCTTTCGCTTCTCCCCACCATCCGCTCCCGGTGTCAGGCTTTGAGATTCTCCTCTATAAGGAGGGAGGAGCTCAGGGATTTTCTGGTTAAGACGTACGACTACTCTGAGGAAAAGGCTTCTCATATCTCTGAGCTGTCAGAGGGGAGTGTGGGGATAGCCAGCGCTATGGACCCGCATCTTATGGCTCTTCAACAAAAGAAGATGGTCTCTCTGGTAGAGCTGCTCCTTGAGGGGGATAACCTGAAGGTGGTTTTAGAGGAAGCATCCCGCTTTGTGAGAGAGAAGGGCGAGAAGAGGGAGCTGGAGGAGATGGAGGCGAAACTTCTCAACCTGGGGGGAGTCTTTCGTGACCTGATGGTCCTCTCCTCCGGAGGGGATAGGAACCTTCTCGTCAACAAGGGTGGGGAAGAAGAATTGGCACGATTGGCAAAAAAAGTCGATAAGGAGGAGGCTCTCCAGATAGTTGAAGAAGTCTACCAGGCTCTGGTAGCTCTGAGAAGAAATGCAAATCCTAAGCTGCTGGCAGAAGCTCTCTTTCTCCATATAAACCAGATTACCCGGAGAAGGGGGGTTGCCAGCAAATAAGCTCATTTTTATAAAAATAGGTTAAAATATATGGTAAAAATTGCAGGTGTGCGGTTTGATAAGGAGGGTATAGTATACTTTTTTCGATCGGATACCATCGAGGTAAGAAAAGAGGACTGCTGTATTGTAGAGGAGGAAGATGGGGAGAAGCTGGGCACTGTGGTGATGGGAACCATGTCGGCAGCGAAAGCGTGCATCGTGGAGGCTCTGCCCTCGATAGTCCGATTGGCAACCGATACGGACAGAGAGAATTTTAATAAGCTCCAGGAAAGGGAGAGAAAGGCTTTTGATTTTTGCCAAAAAAGAATCCTGCAGAGAGACCTCCCTATGAAATTGGTCAAGGTCAAGTATATCAACAATGGAGAGAAGGTTATCTTCTATTTCAGGGCAGAGGGGAGGGTCGACTTCCGGGATCTGGTGAAGGACTTAGCTCAGAGGTTTAGGGTGAGGATTGAGTTGAAGCAGATTGGAGTAAGGGACGAAGCTAAGGTTCTCCAGGGGTTTGGTCCCTGCGGGCGTCCCTTTTGCTGTGCCTCTTTCCTTAAAGAATTTTGCCCTATTTCCATAAGGATGGCAAAAAAGCAAAACATGATATTGAACCCCTCCAAGATTTCCGGAGTATGTGGGAAACTGATGTGTTGTCTAAGTTACGAGAATAGGGAAGAGTAAAGGGAGGGAAATAAAGGCTTCTCCATATCCGAAAGGCCTAAGATAAAACTTTTTTCTTGCATTAAGCTAAATTTTATATTATACTAATAAAGTATTAAAATTGTGCAATAAATTGCCGTGCTCTGAGATTTTTGCGAGCCTTCAGACTCGCTAACCCCTCAGGAGAAATAACCTCCCGAAAGAAGGGAGGAATAGGCTTTATCCTTCGCGAAAAAGCCATTTCCGAGCTAAAGGGGTAGAGATGCCCCAAAGACGGAAGTGTTTGATTCTTTGCTTATTAGAAAGAGAATATAAGGAAGATTCTCCCTTGCGAAAATGGAGGAGGGAGCTTGAAAGGGAGGGAAGCATCCTATGGCTAATCGGAAGCTTATCAGACCAAATTTATCTGAATTTAAGGGCCGGATGTCTCATCAAGATGCGCGCAGGAAGCACGCTCCAATTGACCAGACAAATGCAGAGAGCTTCTACTATATGAAGCAGATGAATAACAAAACCCCCATGGTGCTGGTGCTGAACGACGGTGAAGAGATTTACGGGATAATAGAGTGGTATGACAGGAACTGTATCAAGATAAACCGGCAGAATGCCCCGAATCTGCTAATTCCGAAACATAGCATCAAATATATGTATAAAGAAGAGGATGCTAAAGAGGAGGTTGAATCAGAGTCGTAGAGGCTCTTACTCTCCTTTAGGAATTAATGGGGTATTGATCGTAACCCAGCCAGTTTTTTAGCAGAGGGACCAAAAATTCATTTGCTATCCCATCTTCTGTAGATTAAAATGCCAAAAAGAGGGAGAGTTTTAATTTGCCCGATAAACCCTTGATAGGTATTACCATAGGAGATCCAGCGGGGATAGGCGGTGAGGTGACCTTGAAGTGTGTGGCTCATCCGTCAGTGAGGGAGGTCTGCCATCCTATTGTCGTGGGTGATGCCAGGTTGCTGAGGCGCCTATCTGATGAATATCGTCTTCCTTTTCCCTTCCGTATCATTGAACAGAAAGAGAGAGTCGACCGCAAGCTGACAGCTCCCCTGTTAATGGATCTGGATAACCTACCCCCTCAGATAGAGATGGGCTCGGTCAAGAAGGAGTATGGGCGAGCAGCAGGACAATATCTGGAGGTGGCTGTATCCCGGGCACTAAAGGGGGAAATAGATGCCCTGGTAACGGGACCCATCAATAAGATTGCCTTTAAGTTGGGAGGGTACGATTACTCAGGGCATACGGAGTATCTGGCAACACTGACCCGGAGCAACTCTTATGCCATGATGTTTGTAGCCGAGAGCCTCAAGGTTGCTTTTCTTACCACCCATTTGAGCCTATCAGAGGCGGTCTGCCAGGTAAAAAAAGAGAAGATTATTCCCTTGGTTAGGCTAACTAATCAGGAGATGAAGCGCTTCGGTTTCTCCCAGCCCAGGATAGCCATTGCAGGTCTTAATCCCCATGCTGGTGAAAATGGTATGTTCGGCAGGGAGGAGGTAGAGGAGATCGTTCCCGCCGTTGAGGAGTGCCAGAGAGAAGGGATAGACATCAAGGGTCCCTACCCTGCTGACGCCCTCTTCTCCTCTAATAAAAATGGAGAACTTTTTGATATTATCATAGCCCTTTACCACGACCAGGGCTTGGTCCCCGTAAAGCTGTATGATTTCCAAAAAGCGGTAAATATTACCTTAGGTCTCCCCATAATCCGAACCTCGGTGGGACATGGAACCGCTTTTGACATTGCAGGAAAGGGGATAGCCGACCCCAGCAATATGATTGCGGCTATTAAGTTGGCTGTTGCTATGACCAGGAACTCCCTTTCCACCAATAGTTGATTCTGCAAAGAGTGATCTCCAATGAAATACTATGCCATCATTATTACCTTTGCCTTCTGCTGCTTCCTCTCACTATCTTTGGCTGAAGAGGTTGAGGAGGTAACTTCTCGACTTCAGGAGAAATACAACACCCTGGAGAGCTTCTCCGCCACCTTCACCCAGACCCTCATTAACAAAGCTCTCAACCAGATTCGGGAGGAGGGGGGTGTTCTGTATATGAAGCGAGACGGGATGATGAGGTGGGAATATCAGTATCCAGAGGAGAAGCTTTTTATATCGGATGGGATAACTGTTTACTGGTATCTGCCAGAGGAGAAGATGGTACAGACAATGAAGTTAGCGGAGATGGAAGGGGAACAGACGCCGGTGTTGTTTTTAGCTGGCAAGGGGAATTTAAAAAGGGACTTTATTGTAGAGCCTTTACCTCCTGGCTCCACTGCTCCAGAGGGTAGTTACCAGTTGGTGCTTACCCCTCGAAGAGGAAGGGAGAGCTATCAGAAGCTGATCCTGGAAGTTGACATCCAAAGCTACCAGGTGAGAAAAATGGTTCTACTTGACCTTATTGGTAATATTAGCGAATACAGCTTCAGCAATATCAAAGAAAACTTGAAGCTCCCCAAAAGCTTTTTCCAATTCAAGGTTCCTAAGGGTGTGGAGGTTTCTCCTATAAGGTAGATAACCCCACCTTCCAATACCAATCCTTCCATAGTTTAAAAAAGGTTTGAATTTAAGCCTTTTAGGTGATATTATATTTTGAAAAAATAAGCGAGGATTTATCGGCTGCTTAGGATGGTAGAGTATTCTGATGAACTCCTTTGATATTGTTTCATGGGTTAACCTTCAAGAGGTTATCCGGGCTTTAAGGGATAGGGACCTGGGCATTAATACGGCAATTTACCAATTATCGCCCTAACTGAGGAGAATATTGAACAAGAGAACTTACCAGATGGATATTTGCTGTTACGGGAGTAAGCCCCTCCAGTGGGCTGCTTTCGGAGCCCTCGTTATCGTTTTATCAGTCTTGCTGGGGGTGGCTGGTTTTCAGCAAGGAGTCGGATTAAAAACCAGAGAGTTGGTGATAAGGGGGGCGGTGGTCAACGAGAGCGGTTATCCTGTCCCCAGTACCCCCGTAAGGATAATTTCCCAGAGGGTGGAGGAGAAACTCCAAGCTTCCACCCCCTCCGTATTAGAGAAGAAAGTAATAGAGACCAGGACTGATAGCAAGGGGCTTTATGAGATCGTAGCTCTAATAGACCCTTATTATAATCGTTATCTGCTAAGCTTTTATAGCGAGAATCAATTTGATTCCATATTATACACTATACCCCCCAATGAAGACATCTCCAGTGCTGTTTTTAAAGAAGGGATTGCTGAGATAACTGTCAATAGAACTTTAAGATACAATCCTCAGTGGCCTGAGATCAAAGCCCGGATAGAAGAGCTGGGAGCCAATAGCGACCAGGGGAGAATCCTCCGTTTAAGGGGTATGCCCGATAAGGTGGAGAACTTCACCTTAAAAAAGGGGGAGAATGGGGAACTATGGTGGTATTACTCAAAGGGTTTCTGTTACCGCTTCCTTAAGGGGAGGTTGGATAAGCTATTCTCTTTCACTCCGATGAATCCTCCCAAGGAAGGAGTGAAGAAACGAGCAATATGATCAAGTTATCCTTAGGGTGTTACAAGAGAAAAGATTGTGAGTAATCAGTTGGAGCCAAAGGCTATATTTCATCTAATTAATGGCAAGCTTCTCCAGCTGGAGAGCGAGATTGAGAATAGACTCGATTCCCACATAGATATAATATCCAGGATTGGTGAGCATATATACCAGAGTAAAGGGAAGAGGATACGCCCTGCTTTGGTTCTGCTGAGTGCCCGTCTTGGTGGCTACCGGGGAGACAAGGACATTCTGTATGGGATGATTATGGAGTTTATCCACACCGCTTCCCTGATTCATGACGACATTGTTGATGGGGCTGCTATACGCAGGGGTATGCCCTCAATCAACTTTCGCTGGGGAAATGACCTTACAGTTCTGCTGGGCGATTACATATACATTAATTCTATAGACATAGCCCTCCGACAGGATAATCTGAACATTCTAAGGCTTATCTCTTCGATCACCAAAAATATGATAGAAGCAGAGCTTATCCAGACCACCAAAAGGGCTGATATAACTATCAGCGAGGAGGAATACACCGAGATTATCAAAGGTAAAACCGCCTATCTGTTTTCAGGCTGCAGCCAGATTGGGGGGATATTAGCCGATGTTTCCTCCCAACAGGAGCAGGCTCTGAGGGCTTATGGGCTGAATCTGGGCCTCGCTTTCCAGCTTATAGACGACCTGCTCGATTATTTTGCCACCGAAGAGGAATTGGGCAAGCCGGTAGGGACCGATCTTAAGGAGGGAAAGGTTACCCTACCCCTTATATATCTGCTCCAAAAAGCGGATAAAAGCTTACTAAAGATGATGAAGAAGGGCTTACAAGGGAAGGAGCCTTACCCCCTTTTCTGGAAGGATATTGTCCAACTGATGCGGGACTATGGGATTGAAGCAGCTATCCAGCAAAAGGCGCTCCATTATGCCACAATAGCTAAGCATAGCCTGACCCCTTTTGACAAATCCCCGGCTCGGCAGGCAATGGAGGGGCTGGCTGATTTTGTTGTTTACAGGGATAGGTGAACCCCTCTAAGGTTCTTCTTCAAAGGTCATTCTAAGCAGTCATTTTCTCGGAAAGGCATTTTCCCTTCAAGAGCTTACATGAAAAGAAGAGCATTATATTCAATAAAAACCTTCCTCAAAATACTGGTAGTCTGCGGAATAGCCTTGATTATAACCTGGGAAGCAAAGGAGTATTATGGCAGAAGGAGGTTCGAGCAACTGCTCCTCCAGCGCGAGCATTACGCCCGGTACACCACCCTTTTCTCCTGGGAGATGAACCACCAGGGAGATATACTTCCCGATACCAGCGACCTTGGGAATGTAACCTTTGAGAACGGGGTTCTTGCTTTCACCACCGGGAAAGACCCCTATTTTTATCTGAACCTGAAAAGGGAGAAGCTCGATCCGAAGCGATTCTATCTCTTATCACTCAGAATGTATTCCGAGCAACCTGGTGAGATGCAGATATTCTTCTGGTGTGATACCCCAAATTCCGGCAAAGAAGGTGCCTTTTCTGCACCTCTGAAGGTAGCATCGGGATGGAAAGAGTATAGCATTGACCTGTGGAAGACCGATTTCTACCCTTTGCGCGAAGCCAATAGGCATAAGACCCAATGGGGGGGGACCGTTGGCTTTATCAAAACACTTCGCTTCGACCCCCCTGAAGGGAAGCCGGGCAACAGTGTGAGGATAGATTGGATAAAGTTCCACAAAGGGGTCACCCTCACTTATTCGATGCCATATTATCAGACCCTCGGGGTCATCCAGGGACTGGAATACCATCCACCCTCTCGCTCCCTCCGGATTATCCCCGGAGCAGAAAAGGGGGAGTTTATCTCCCATCCCATAGGGGTGGGCACAATTAGAGCCTTCTGGGACATCAGCTGGACGGGAGAAGAGGGTATATATGTGCAAACCAGAACTGGTCACACCCCCAATAGCGAGGATCCCTCCTGGTCCCCGTGGTCGCCACTTTCTGGCTCCTGGCGGAGTAGCTCAATTGGCAGTCCCCCTGATAAATATCTCCAGTACCAGGTAGGTTTGCGTCGGACAGAGCAGAAAGCAGCCCCCAGTCTGCAATGGGTAAGAATCAGGTATCTAGACCCATCCCCGCCGGGTGAGAACAGTTTGCTGTGGGGAACAAATCCCCTTCCTACGGTATCCAAGCCAGAAGAGGTCGAGGGGAGGATTGCGGGTCTGACCAATAGCCCTTGGGTGAGGGTACCTATGGAGGGGGATAGGGTATACGATACCGTCAATCGATTGGTCGCCGAAGATATCAATGTGATCGGCTCATGGGACCTGAGCTCTTCCAGCCGCAGCACAATACTGTCTGCCATCTGCCTTTACCAGCAGCAGGTCAAATGCTGGGAATTCTGCCAGGGGGAGCAGCAAACCCCCTCGGCGCTGGTGCAGCTGTTTCGTGATGTGAAGCGTATTGACTCCTTCTCCCTTATTATTCCTTCCCGCATTGACAGGGATTATTTCGCCCAGGTGGGATTGGATGCCATGGTCGATTTCGTGAGGGAGCGGCCCCCTTCGGAACTCAACCTTGATCGAGGACCGGGATGGTATGTTGTCATGGCGCTGGTTTTTTTCCTCCTTATCATCGGTCTCCGCAGGGAGATAGGGTATAATTTTCACTTTGGCTTTCAGGAGCTCTCTTTAGCTGGTATTACTCTGGGTGTGCTATTAGGGTTGAGCCTACCATTGATGTATCTGTGGGGGCTGGGGTCCCTGAAATTCCCTACCTTGGTGGAGTTGACCGCCGCTCTTAATCGTTATCCGGCAAGTGCCATCATCCAGGAGTTTGGTAGAGCTCTGCTTATAGTAATCATCTACCGTCTGCTGGGGAAAGTGGTGAGTCCTGCGAGGTGGAGGTGGGTCATCACCCTGATAGCTACCAGTCTGATTTTCGCCCTTGGACACTTAGGATATCCCGGTCTATCACCCTCTGAAGTAAGGGGATTTATAAGCTTGACCTTCATTGCTGGGCTTCTTTTCGGTTGGATTTATATTAAGAGCCAGAGCTTAACCGCTACTTTTTTAGTGCACTTGTTAGCCAATATAACTCTATTCACCTGTACCACCTTCCAGGCTTGAAAGGGGGCAGAAAGTGGAAGACTTCGCTCAGAAAACCTGGCAGAATATTGAAACCCTGCGGAAGAAGAGACCCTTGATCCACCACATCACTAATATGGTGGTGATGAACACCACCGCCAATGCTACGCTGGCTATTGGGGCCTCGCCGGTAATGGCTCATAGCCCCGATGAAGTGGAGGAGATGGTGAGCTTTGCCGGGGCTCTGGTGCTCAATATCGGGACTCTCACCCGGGACTTAGTCCAGTCGATGATAAAAGCGGGGCAGAGGGCAAATCAGCTATCTATCCCGGTGATATTCGACCCCGTGGGTGCGGGAGCCACCTCCCTGCGCACTTCCGAGGCACTGAGGATATTAGAGAAGGTCAAGATGCAAGTTATTCGAGGCAACCCGGCTGAAATCCTCTCCCTGGGAGGGGAGAAAGGGCATATTAAGGGGGTGGAGTCCTTCCAGGAGACAATAGAGGCGGTGGAGGCAGCTACTTTATTAGCGGCAAAATTGGGGACGACTTTAGCGGTAACCGGTAAGGAGGACTTTGTTACCAATGGGAACCGCTCGGTCTGGGTCTCCAATGGGCACCCTCTTATGAAGCAGGTTACCGGCACAGGCTGCATTGCCACCACTGTGGTGGCAGCTTTCACCACCGTCGACCCCGACCCGTTATCCGCCGCGGCTACTGCCCTGGGGTACTTCGGTTTAGCAGGGGAGAAGAGTGCACAGAGAAGCGGCTCCCCAGGGAGCTTTCAGGTTGCCCTCTTCGATGCCCTCTATGACCTTGCAGAAGAGGAGGTCAGAAAGGGCATAAGGATCAGGGAGCATCAGTAAAATTATGTTAGACCTGACGCTTTATGTCATTACTGACCGAAAGCTATCTTTAGGAAGGGCAAATATAGAGGTAGTCGCTAAAGCCCTGGAAGCAGGCGCCAGCGTAATTCAACTGAGAGAGAAGGATATCTCCGACAGGGAGTTCTACCTTGAGGGGTTGAAGATAAAACCTCTGGTTCGTTCTTATGGCAGAGTTTTTTTGGTCAACGACCGGGTGGATATCGCCCAGGCACTGGATGCCGACGGGGTTCATCTTGGGCAGGAAGACCTCCACCTGCCGGTAGCTCGCAGGGTGCTGGGAAAAGGTAAAATCATCGGCATATCGGTTCGCTCTGTGGAAGAGGCGAAAAGAGCCGTCCGGGAGGGAGCAGATTACCTGGCGGTTAGCGGAGTCTTTCCCACCGAAACCAAGAAGGATGTGGGAGAGACGCTGGGCGTGGAAGGGGTCAGGAGGATAAGAAAGGCGGTTAAACTTCCTCTGGTGGGGATTGGCGGAATCAACTCTCACAACGCTGCTGAGGTGATCCGGGCGGGGGCTGATGGGGTAGCTGTGGTTTCTGCGGTGACTATGGCACCAGATATTATTGCAGCATGTCGGGAACTTCTGGAAGTTGTTCAGCAGGCTCGCCGGGAGGGTTAGAGCCCCCATCATAAAAAAGAGTAATTAAGGAGCTTTTAAGGGCAGGGGTTTCCTCTCCTTTAAAATAGCTATTAAATCATGCTCTATGGAGATGCGAGGGTGCTCTATTATTCTCCCTATCTCATCACCATTACGATAAATGATAAAAGTGGGAACAAACTTTACCCCTTTCCCTTGCAGAAGGTGAGCTGGTTCCTTCTTGTCCCTGCTTACACCGATGAAGATGGTGCTGATATTGGGATTAGCTGCCTCCTGAATGACCTTGATGAAAGGAGGAAGGTGTTCCCGACAATCGGGACACCAACTTCCAAAGAAAACCTCAATGGTCAAAGGTTTGTTGTAAGATTGCAGATGTCGTATTGCTTCGGGGTCAGGCTCGTAGAGGATAACGCGGGCTTTATACTCCTCCAGCCTTTCCAGAAGTTGCTCCGCGGATAATTTGCCCAGCAGTACTGGCTCATTGCTCGGTGATATACAGCAACAGCCAGCATAGGATAATATGGTGACCAACAAAAAGAGTGCTAATCCTCTTATATCACAATTCGGTTTGTCCATGGCATCCTCCGCAATTGGTCTCTTTGCTTAACAAATAAAACTGCTGATATTATAAATGACTTCGGCAAATTTTTCCATTAATAATTTAAAAGCTATGGTAGATTATTATTTTTTACTATATAATATCAATAAGAAGAGAAATAAAATATCAGGGTAAGGGGTTAGATTTGTAAACATTTTAATAGGGGGTGATAGCCGTGTTCTTCAGTTATCCGAGAAACAAAAGGCTTATTTTTATTATCTTTATTATAATCTCCATTGG
This sequence comes from bacterium (candidate division B38) B3_B38, assembly GCA_005223145.1. Lineage (GTDB taxonomy): Bacteria > Acidobacteriota > B3-B38 > Guanabaribacteriales > B3-B38 > Guanabaribacterium. The sequence continues at coordinate 37,616 of NJBL01000003.1, forward strand.
GCTCTTATTTATCAAGAGTGAGCTTTTACTTGCTCAGAAGGCGAGAAAGGCTCTTCTCCGCCATGTGGAGTATCTCTCTGAGCTGGGTAATCGTTTAGCCGGTAGTGAAGGCGATATGCAAGCTGCTCAATACATCAGCGAGCAAATGTCGGACTATGAATTACAGGTTAAAAAGGAGAATTTTCATTTTTCCATCTACAACCCTCTGAGCGTCTCGCTGCGCCTGGCCGAAGAGAGAAAGATAGGCTTAGAGGTGATATCCTGGGATCCCTTTATGAACGGCAACCAGATAGAGGGTTCAATCTTATGCGTATCCAGTGCCACTGCAAGCTCTGCGGAGGAAATTTCCAAGCTTCAAGTAAGCGGTAATATAGTGGTTATCAATCCCCTGGGGGATAAGGAGTTCAACCTTGGCATGCTTAACAGAGCATTATTACTGATAAATACGAATATGCCCAAAGCAGTAGCAGTGGTTGCCGCTTCGGACCAGGAAGCCGCCAAAGACCTGGTAGGACAGAGCGTTATTGAGGGTGTTATTGAGCTGGAATCGGAGCAGAAGGAGTATAACTCGTGCAATATTATAGGATTGTTACCAGGCAAATCAGCAGCCTTGGAAGATATAATTATCTCTGCTCATTATGATTCGGACATTTATCCGGGGAGCAATGATAACGCATCGGGAGTTGCGGTAATGCTGGAGATAGCCAAGCACTTCTCTTCCGAGAAGAATAAGCCAAACAAGAGCCTGAGGTTTTGTGCCTGGGGTGCAGAGGAGTCGGGCTTCGTCGGGAGCCGAATCTATGTCAGCCGCCACTCTGCCCACCTCAAGAACTTATGTCAGGCAGTCATCAATATAGACTGCGTGGGTGGAGGAGGGGAGATTTTTGTTGAGATGGAGGGCGGAGTGGAAAATATCTCGCCTATTAAGGGAAGCCTTTCCATTCCTTTTCATATCGTGGACAAGGCTCTCCATAACCGGATACTCCATACTGATATATTATGGATATTACCCCAGCTTATTCTCGCCTCTAATGTCGATGAAAGTTTTAAAGGAACGATAAACAAGGCGGTGGAGTTATCTGGCTACACCGTAATGCCGGCTCGTTATCAGGGCTCTGACCATCTGGTCTTTGCTCGAGCGGGCGTTCCCGCCACCAACTTCGCTACCTCTGAAGGATATACTCATAGTGAAGAGGATAATCTCACCAATATCAAGGTAGAAAATATGGAAAAGGTAATGAACATTATCATAAAGCTGGTGGAGCTGTTAGACAAAGAGTAGGGATGAAGAAAATCGGCTAATTATTTGGGGAGATTGGCATCATTCTTTTTATAATGTGATTAAATAGATAGGTATTTTTAATGCGGACTTCAACTGCTAAATTAATAGTCTTTGTCATCATCCCTGTCATCGTCCTGATAATAATAGGGGGATTTTATCTTCTCAAGATCAAACCCATTCGCTTTACTGCTGTTAACTATGCGCTTAAATATAGCATGAACAAATTAGTAGAAGAGGGAAATATCACCAGGGAAGCAGCTGCCAGGCTGCAATACGCCCTCAGGGATCTGGTAAACACAGCCGAGGAAACCAAGCTTACCAAAGAGGAAGAGAGGTTGTTCAGCCAGGAGGTCTTGAAGTTCGTCGAACCGTTAGAAAAGCTTGATAAAAAGGAAAAGCTGACCGATGAGGAAGTTCAGCAAATAATTGATGCCATTGGGGAGATGAAGCTTAAAATCATTGAAATCGTGAAGCAAAGGGAGTAAGGATAGCCTTTCGATCCTCCCACCCTAATATAAGGAGAAAAAATGGGGGAACGATTTTCCAGCCAATTTGCTGCCCCGGTAGTTATTGTAGGGGTAGCTACCGCTCAAAAGAGAAACATCATGACTGCCGCCTGGGTCAGCACGATTTCCTTCGACCCACCGATTGTTATGGTCTCTATCTCTCCCCGGCGCTACACTCACGACCTCCTGCTGGAAGCCAAGGAGTTTACTCTGAGCATCCTCACCGACCAGCAGAGGCAGCTCTCCACCACCGCCGGGGTCTCCAGCGGCAGGAAGAGCGATAAGCTAAAGCTTGATATCTTTAAGACCCAGCAGGGTAAAAAGGTCAAAGCCCCCCTTATCATGGATAGCCGGGCGATGCTGGAATGCAAGCTGATAAAGCACCTCACCATGGGGGACCATACTCTTTTTCTGGGGGAGGTCGTCCATTTCACCTGCGACAAGAGCAAGTCCCCTTTGATTCTATTTGACAGGAAATACTACTCCCTGGGAGAGTATTTAGCTGATTACCCCTGAGCCTCATTCCGTCCTATGGCATGGATTCTTATTATCAGATAGCTCGAAAGTAAATATGCTCTTATAAAATCTCACCCCTACCTGCAATAAAATATATCTTTCAAAAAGAGTGCTGCGGAAGGAAAACTATCTAAAGGAGGAAGTCGATAGAGCTGCTACAGCGGAAAAGGACTTGTCGACCGGTTGGGGAAGGGGATTCCCATCACCGTGCTGGACTCTTACACTATTTCCCATCCCCTGTTGGTCACCTGTCTGCAGAAAATTGCCGAAGAGAAGGGGATTCCCTATCAAATGGAGGTAATGACCCGGGGAGGGACTGATGCTGGCGGTATGCAGCGCACCAAAACAGGGGTTCCGGTAGCTACTATTTCCGTCCCCCTTCGTTACGCTCACTCCTCGGTGGGGATGGCTCACCGGAGAGACATTGAGGGCGCCATCCGCTTGCTTAATTCCTTTCTGGAGCAAGCTCATCAGGCGGAGCTGAAATAAGGGAGAAGCCCTTCTCGCCATCTGCAGAGAAGGATCGCCATCAGAATAGTTGAATTTTTTCTTGACAGCTCATTTTTGCAAGTGTAAAGTTAAATGATGCTAAATAGCGGTGAATATATTTATATGGGTTTAAATTTTCAATAGAGAGATGGGCCTATGAGAAGCGTCAAGTTGCCAGAAGCTCTCAGGCTTATTAACCGGGGGACAGTTAATTTTATCATTGGTAAGCCCCTGGCAGTATCTTACGAGGTGACCCATTCCTGCACCGGAGGGTGCAAACACTGCGATAAGGGAGGGCTCAAAAAGGAGGCTAACCTGATGCAGCCAGAGGATTATCGGCTTTACCAATCGACTTTAAAGCCGATGGTAGTGCAGATGTCCGGCGGGGAGCCCCTCCTGCGGAAGGACATAATTGAGATCGCTCGCGCCATTAAGAAGCCTAACGGTTTGCCCTACCTCATTCTGGTTACCAATGGGAAGCTTCTCACAGTGGAGAAATATCAGGCACTGCGGGAGGTGGGGGTGAATCAGTTCTCCATATCGTTAGATTTCTCCAATTCGCTGCACGATGATTTCCGAGGCTCCCCCGGATTATATGCCCATTTGGAATCCCTTGTTCCTGAATTAGCCTCCTTGGGGAACAATGACATTGTCCTGAACACCGCCATAACCCGCGATAACCTCCATTATATACTAAATAATTACAGAGAAGCCTGCCAATGGGGTGTTGATATATCCTATAGCGCCTATACCCCTTTGAGAACCGGGAGCATGGAGCATTTCATCTCTTCCCCAGAAGAGCTGGAGGAGTTGAGGTCTTCTATTGCCCAGCTAATCAGGCTCAAGAAGAATGGTCGCGTATTAAATTACGAGTGGACTCTGTGGGGCACCTATCAGTATTTCAAAAATGGCACCGTCCCGGGATGTAAGGCAGGGAGAAGGTTCCTGGTGGTGACCCCTGATGGGCAGATTCAGCCCTGCTCTATGCATAAAAAAACCTATCCCACTCGCAAGGAGATGCTCCGGGCTTTCCTGCCCACCAATACCTGTGGTGAGTGTTATGTTGCTATCAGAGCCTACCTCAACCAGTCCTTCTGGAAATTGCTATGGGACAACTTCTCCTCCCTTGTTCTCTCCAGGGGGAAAGATGAAAAGCCTCCCTGTTAAAGGGTATGCTTCTATTTATTCCCACAATAAGTTCCTCTTTACAGGGAGAAAGGGGAGAGTTATTTATCCATTTTGTCAGTTGCCAGGGGTGATATAAGGCTTTCCATTCCTCCTTGAACCCCTCTTTGAGTTCTTTTTTTATAACTTGGCGGGTAATTGCCGTATAATAATATATAGCACTATATTAGTAGTAGTATGAAGAGTCAAAAATCAATGTAAAAGGAGGGTTTTCTCATGAAGTTTTCCTTTGAACCTCTCTATGACTGGTTTCTGACTCATGGGCTGAGGATAGTCTTCATTGGGATTTCCTGGCTAGTTCTGCTTAAGATTTCAAGAAGGCTGATCAATAGGTTCGAAGAGAAGCTCTGTAAGGGACAGGAGGAGGATAGAAGGAAGAGAATCCAGACCCTGGGAAGAATTCTTATGAACACGGCAGCAGTAACTGTAGGGATTGTTTTTGGTCTGATCATCCTTAAGGAGTTCGGTCTGGATATAGGACCGATATTAGCTGGTGCTGGCATTCTCGGTCTGGCCATAGGGTTCGGTGCTCAGAACTTGGTCAAAAATGTCCTGAGCGGACTGTTTATACTTCTGGAGAACCATTTTCGAGTAGGAGATGTAATTAAGGCAGGTAAGGTCAGCGGGTTGGTAGAAAGCATCAGCCTACGGGTTACCACCCTGCGAGACATAGAGGGAAAAGTTCATATCATCCCCAATGGGGATATAGGGGTGGTCAGCAATATGACCAAGGAGTGGTCCCGAGCTGTGTTAGACATAGGGATTGCCTATAAAGAAGACCCTGATTATGCAATGGAGGTTATCAAAAAAGTGGGCATGGAGATGATGGGAGATGAAGAGTACAAGAAGTTACTTCTGGAGCCGGTAGAGGTCTTGGGGGTGAATGCTTTCAATGAGTCAGCAGTGGTTATTAGGGCTATGATCAAGACTCCCCCCCTGAGGCAGCGGCAGGTGGCTCGAGAGTTCAGCCGTCGGCTGAAAAAAGTCTTTGATAGTGAGAATATAGTATTGAGACACTTTTCTCCGGTAGAATAATTTACATGAGAGGGGCTGCTAATTGAGGGAAGTTAGCAGCGCACACCTATGGGAGGTATATGGAACCTAACCCTTTTTGGCATTCGGAGGAGGGGGGAGCTCGGAGAGCCTCTTTTTCATATCATCGAATTTAGGTGAGCCTTGGAAAACTCTCCCTTTATGGTCAAACTTGCTTAGCTCCTGTCTCGTGCTCTCTATCCTCTCATCGGTATTGGGATGGGAGAGGAAGAACTGCTCGAAGCGGCTCGGATTGCGTTTATGCAACTTTTTAAATTTATCGAACAGGGTTACCATTCCCTGGGGATTATACCCTGCCCGATAAATCTCGTTTATAGCCAGCCAGTCGGCTTCCCGTTCATCGTCCCGGGAATATTTCATCATTCCCAGAAAAAACCCCAGAGAGCCGGCAACCTGGGTGATGGCTCCCCATTTCTCGCTTTTCCGGCCAATGGCTTCGCTTGCACCAATCAGTATGCCGGCTAAGACCAGCTGTTTGGAGAGCTGTTTGGTGCCATGACGGGCTACAACATGCCCTATTTCATGTGCCATGACCCCTGCCAGCTCACTTTGGTCATGCACCAGGTCCAGCAGACCCCGGTTGATGTAAATGTAGCCTCCGGGCAGGGCAAAAGCGTTGACTGTTTTGGTATCCACTACCTTAAAATGGTAAGGGATATCTGGTCGCTTGGAATGGCGAGCTATATTCTGCCCCATTTCATCAACATAACGGGTTATGAATTGGTCTTTAAGAATGGGATTCTCCTTTTCTATTTCCTCGGAGAAGCCCTCTCCCAGTTGGATATCTTCCTCCATGCTGAAGAGGTTAAACCCGCCTCCGACCTCCGCCTCTTCATAGGGTTTGGTGTAAGGCTTTCTACCTGCGCAAGAGAAGGAGATAAGAAATGGAAGCAGAATTAACAGACAGACATATTTTTTTAGCTTCTGAGTATACATAGCATCTCACCTCTTCTTAAAGGGGCAAAGCCTCTTTATAAGATAGATTTTGCCACTTAGACAACAAAATTATAGCAAAAAGTGGGCACAATCTCAATTTAAATCCACTTTCCTTGTTTGGAGAGTAAAAAATCCTCACTCTATGATAAATTTTCTCTTGACTATTATTTTCAAGTAATGTATTTTATTAGTAATTAGAGGAGATAAAACCCATTAATAAGGGGGAAAGTGAGTTTTTTATTAACTATTAGAGAAAATGAGGAGGTGATGTAGTTAGATGAGGAAGAATTATTTTACCTTTATGCTCTTTTCCGTCATAACCGTGGGGTTAATTGCTTTTTCAGGATGTTGCCGCAAGCCCCCTGAGGAGGTAGCAGATGCCGAGGCGGCTTTAGCCAGTGTGAAAGAGAAATGTGCTGAGGACTATGTGCCCGAAGATTTCCAGAAAGCCCAGGATAAGATGAAGGAGTCTCATGACTGGTTCGACAAGAAAAAGTGCAAGGAGTCCAAAACCGCCGCTTTAGAGGTGATTGCCCTGTCTGACGAGATTGAGAAGAAAGCCGAAGAGACTCAGCAAGAGGCTAAGGTAAAAGCTGGAGAGTCTATCGAGAAAGCGAAATCGTCTATTGCAGAAGCCGAAAGGGCGAAAGCAGCAGAGTATGCCTCCGCTCTTCTCTCCGAGTCGAAGAATCTGTTAGCAAAGGCAGAGGAGACGATGAAAGATGAGTGCGCCTACCTGAGAGTTCCCCAGCTAGCGGATAGTGCGGCAGCTAAAGCCGGACAGGCCAAACTGGCTGCGGAGGAAGAGATAAGGCGCATTGAGGAGAGAAAGCGAGCAGAAGAGGAAGCCCGGAGAAAAGCCGAAGAGGAGGCTCTTAGGGCAAAACCGAGGAACTGGGTGGTTCAGAAAGGCGAATGCCTGTGGAAGATAGCCGAGTACGAAAAGATATACGAAGACCCCTTCCAATGGCCCCTCATCTACAATGCTAACAAAGACCAGATAAAAGATCCCGACCTTATCTTTCCCGATCAGAACTTCGCCATTCCCAGAGATGTTCCTGAGGAAGAAGTGAAAGCCGCCATTAAATTCGCTAAAAACAGACCCTGGCCAGTTCCAAACTACCTCTTTGATGGAAAGTAAGCAACTTTTCAACTAAGGTGAACTCTTGCCCCCTGTTTGTTTGAAAGCGGGGGGCAAGAGTTATTTTTTATTTGTTAGGGTTAAGAATGAAGAGCATTTGCCTGCCAGATGAAGGGATTGAATCGCTTTACGGGATTCATGACGAGAACCTTAAGCTACTTGAAGGGGACTTGAGGGTTCACATCTCAGCCCGGGGAAATCGCCTTACAGTTGATGGAGATGAGCAAGGGGTCCGCATAGCGGAGAAGATTTTGAAGGAGTTCTCCCAGCTTATAGCAGAGGGATACACCATCAGAAACGGCGATTTCAAAGTGGCTATCAGGCTTTTAAGGGATAATATGAAGGTATCCCTCGGGGAGTTCTTCTTAAAGACGAGGATTTACCCCTCCGACAAGAAGCAAGTCATCCCCAAGAGTTTAAACCAAAAGAGATACATTGAGGCGATTAAAGAGCACGATATTGTCTTTAGCATAGGGCCGGCAGGCACGGGGAAAACCTACCTGGCAGTGGCTATGGCAGTGGCGGCTCTTCATAATAAGACGGTGAGTCGAATCATCCTTACACGTCCGGCGCTGGAAGCCGGGGAGAAGCTTGGCTTTCTGCCCGGAGATATTGCCCAGAAAGTGGACCCCTTCATAAAACCCCTCTACGATGCCCTCCACGAGCTGATAACTCCAGATAAGGTGCACCGGCTTCTGGAGAGAGGGTGGATTGAGATTGCCCCCATTGGATTTATGAGAGGGCGGACCATAAGCGATGCTTTCATCATCATCGATGAGGCGCAAAATACCACTACGGAACAGATGAAAATGTTGCTGACCCGAATAGGTCTGAACTCCAAGGCGGTCATAACCGGGGATATAACACAGATAGACCTCCCTCCAGGCAAGAAGTCAGGACTAAAGGAGGCGATAAAAATATTAGACGAGATCAAGGGGATATCCTTTATCTACTTCGACCGGGGCGATGTCGTCCGTCATAGATTGGTTCAGGATATTATCCAGGCTTATGAAAACTACTCCCAGCAAGAGGAACCCAAGAGTTAACCTTTTTTAAATAAAAGAGAAATAAATGTCTAGAATATTCTCAATGAGGATTAAAAGCATTTTTGTTTTGCTTAACTTATTATTTTTCTGTCTAATTCTCGTAAATGTGGTTTTTCCTCAAGAAAAGTCCGCTTCATTTAGAATTATTTCCTTTATGCCTGATTTTTATCATTTCTGGCAAGAAGCAAAAGATGAGCCATTGGAGAGGAAGGTGGCTTTATGGGATAGGCTTTTTGAATCCCGGCATTCGGAATTCTATCAACAAGTTATTTATGAGGGACTGAGTGGAGAACAATTAAGTCAATTTAAGGCTCGGAAATTAAAGGACTTTTTAGGTTCTCTGAAAGAAGATGATGTTGAAAGAATGAAAATTAAAGAAGAAGAGTTGAAAAGACTAATACCTCAGGGATTAGAGGATCTTAAAAAATTGTTTCCTGAAGGAAAGATAGTCCTCAATTATTACATAATACCTTCTTTAAATACTTCAAGCGGGGCTGGCAGACCGTATAAGGGGGAGTTAATACTTTACTTTGGCTTGGAAATAATGAGCCAGATTAGCAATCCAGATTTCATTAAACCAATTATTGTGCACGAAACATTTCATGCTTTGCATTTTAAAAATATTATTGCTATTATCATGGAAAAATATGGAGAAAATGTCAATATTTTTGCTTTTATACAGCGTGAAGGTCCGCTGTTTATAGCTTTTTTTGAAGGGTTGACTGTCTATGCTACGGAGAAGGTTTACCCTGGGATTCCTCGACCTGGTATTATGGAGGATTATGTTGACCAATACCAGGAAAATTTTATCCTTTATACTAAAGAATTTCTCAAAGACTTAAAAGGTTTTGATTATCAGAAGTACAAAAAATATTTCATTGACCCATCAGATGACCCTTTGATTCCAGCTAAGTTTGGTTATTGGTTGGGATATAAAGTGATAGAATCCTTAAGCAAGGATTTATCTGTTCAGCAAATGATGGAATGGGCCCCTGAAAAAGCAAACCAGATGGTAGGGAAAGAAATTAATCACATTCTTAATACCAAGGAATAAGGTGAAAGAGAGGAAATTTAACAATTACAGCGGTCCCGGGAAGAAACCTCCGGGCAAGCGTCGTCCCTTCAGGAGGAGGGAGTGGCATAAGGGTTTATTCCTCCAGAGGTTTCTCGATATTTTATTCAAGACACCGTATTTTATTAGCCTTGTCTTCTTGGTCATAATGACCTTAATACTGCTCCCCCGGCAGAGCCTACCCGTCCGGAAGTACAGTATCAACCAGATTGCCACTTCGGATATCAAAGCCCCTTATAATTTCAATGTAGAAGATAAGGAAGCCACTGCCGAAAAGAGAAGGAAGGCTGAGGAGAAAGTTCTCCCGGTGTTTGATTACGATAGCAGGGCGTTGCCGGAAGTGGAGAATAAGATCAATATGGTATTTAAAACGGGCAGGGAGAGGCTGGAGGAGATTTCCAAGGCAAAGCCATCCCCAGCCACCAGAAAAGGGGAAGGCCCGGCTGTGGTTCCACCGAGCCTCGGTGATGCTCTCCGCCAGAGCATAGCTTTTCCCATATCGGAAGAGGTGCTGGAGCTATTTGGTCAGAAGAAATTTGATGAGAAGCTGGAGGAGTATCTTCTCACTACTGTAAAAACCATTATGAGCCAGGACATCGTCAGCAATCTTCTCCTTTTAGCTCCTTACAGGGAAAAGGGAATTATAAGAAGGGATGTCTCCAGTTTCCAGGAGGTTGAGGTCAAGAGATTAGAGCAGATAATCGACCTGATGCAGGTCAGAGACCAATTGGAGAGACAGTTGAGAGAAGAGCCCACCCTCTCCAGCCGGCAGCGTCCACTGCTATTATCCTTTCTGCAGCCGCTGATTACTCCCAATCTGATTTTTAATCGGGTGGAGACTGACAATAGGATGGAGATAGCCCGCCGAGATGTGGAGCCGGTCTTTTATCAGGTTACCAAGGGTGAGATTATCGTCCGCGAGGGGGACCGTATCAATGAGCTCGTCCAGTTGAAATTGAATACTCTGGCAAAAGGTATGAAACCGGGTAGAAGCCTCTTTACCATTATAGGGGTGACCCTCTTCGTTCTTATACTCCTTTTCTCTATGTGGAGATACATCGAATATTACCAGAGGCGACACACTAAGCTCAAGAACCTTTATTTAATGGTAGGGGTGATTTTAGTGACTACCCTGTTGGTAGCCAAATTCTCCATCTACTTCGCCAACTCCCTGGGCGACTACTTTGGTCGTCCCCCCTTCAATAATGTCAGCTCTTATCTCTATGCCATACCCTTTGCCGCCGGGGCAATGCTGGTCGTCTTGCTGGTCGATGCCCAAATAGCGGTAGTCTTCTCCCTCATTTTCGGCATTTTCGTCGGTATTATGACTAAGGGGGACTTCTTTCTCACCTTTTATTCCATCGCTGGTAGCTTGACTGCCATCTACGGTATTTTCCAGTACAAGGAGCGCTCCTCCATATTCAAGTCGGGTTTGATCATCAGTTTGGTAAATATAGTGGCTATATTGACCATCGCCTCCTTCAGGGACCAGTTACAAGACCTACAGCGGACCTCATTTGATCTCTTCTGTGGATTCGCCGGGGGAGTGGCAGTAGCTGTGGTAGCCTCGGCTCTTCTGCCGCCGCTGGAATCTTTCTTCCATATAACCACCGATGTTAGGCTGTTGGAGTTATCCAATTTAGACCGACCCCTGTTGAGGGAGTTAGCCATCCGGGCTCCAGGGACTTATCATCATAGTATTATAGTGGGGAATCTTGCCGTAGAGGCAGCCAAAGCTATTCATGCTAACTCCCTTTTTGTGAGGGTAGCTACCATTTACCATGATATCGGAAAGATGAACAAGCCGGAATATTATATCGAAAATCAGGCTGGCTTCGAAAACCGGCACGATAAACTCACTCCCCATATGAGCGCCCTGGTGATCATAAGCCATGTGAAGGAGGGGGTTGAGATGGCGGAAACACATCACCTACCCCCCTCCATTATTGATATAATCCCCCAGCATCACGGCACAAGGTTGATAAGCTACTTTTACGAGAAAGCAAAGCAGATGGAGGATCCCAAAATTCAGGAAGTGGACGGAAAAGATTTCCGCTATCCTGGTGCTAAGCCTCAAACTAAAGAGGCTGCTATTATAATGATAGCCGATGCCGTGGAGGCAGCTTCCCGCACTTTAGCCGACCCCTCCCCTGCTCATCTTAAAGGATTGGTGAAGAGGGTTATTAACGACATATTTATTGATGGTCAGCTGGATGAGTGCGACCTGACTTTCAGAAACCTCCAGAAGATCTCCCTTAGTTTTATCCAATTTTTGCCCAATATATATCACGAGCGGGTTGGTTATCCGGGATATGAATTTGAGGCCAAGCAGAAGAAGGTTGGCAATGGAAGTATTGGTAAAAAGCAATCTCCAAAAGCCGCGCATCGCCCCGAATAAAATAAAGGGATTGAGCGAAAGAATCCTCCAATTGCTGAATGTCCAAGCTGATGAGGTGAGCGTAATTTTTGTCTCAGACGAGGAGATGAAGTATTATAATCAGACCTTTCGGAGTGTTCCGGAGCCCACCGATGTGCTATCCTTTCCCTTGGAGGGACTAACCCCGGAGGGGAAGAGGAATTTAGGGGACATCATCATCTCCCTGGAGACTGCCTCTCGTCAGGCGGAGGAATTGGGACACAGTTTAGAACGGGAAGTTAAGATATTATTGATTCATGGGCTCATCCATCTGCTGGGCTACGACCATACCACCAACCAGGGAGAGATGGAAGCAAAAGAGAGGGAGGTACTGAGAAGCTTGGAAAAGGATTCCCAGCCCTCGTCAGGGTTTAATAAGAGCGAAGTGAAGGGTCAGGGTTGAGTTATCCTGTCACAAAGCTGATAGGTTTTGCGGCGGCATTGGTTTTGTCGGCGCTTTTTTCCTTGCTGGAGGAGGCATATTCCTCCTTACCGGAAGGTGCCAGGTGGCAGTTATCGGAGCGAAGAGTAGGGAAGGGGCTTTTTTCCCGGCTTCATATCCTCCGCAGCCCGGTCCATTTCGCTGTTATTCTCCAGTTGGGAAGGCTCCTCTTTCTGGGTATTTTGCTTATTCTCATAGCCGATTTCAGCTTCCGCAAGTTCCCCCTTCACCCATTCCTTACAGCTTCACTTCTGGGGGGAGGGGTGGTCTTTGTTTTCAACCTCCTGTTGCCCCGGCTTTTCTCTTTTATCTCTCCGGCGGTTTCTCTGACAGTTTTCTTACCACTTCTTCGGCTTAGCTATCTTTTGCTCTACCCCATAACTCAGCTCCTCTCCTTTGTCGGCGAGGCTGTGACCAATAGAGTGAATAGAGAGGTCACCGAGGAGGCTGAAGAGGCTGCCCGAGAGGAGATAAAGGCATACATTGATGTGGGAGAGGAGAAGGGATATTTTGAGAAGGGCGAGGGGAAGCTAATCAAGAGCGCAGTAGAGTTTGGCGATACTATGGTTCGCGAGGTAATGACCCCGCGGGTAGATATGGTCTCCATAGAAAAGGAGGCTACCGTGGGTGACCTCAAGAGGCTCCTCAAGGAGAAAAAATTTTCCAGGATACCGGTTTATAGTGGTCAGATAGACAATATAATCGGCATCATCAGTAGCAAGGAGGTATTTGATTACCTGGATGAAGGGGATGATGATACCCCACTTGCCCCCCTTATGCGACCTCCTTATTTCGTGCCTGAAACCAAGAGGGTAGAGGACCTTCTGAGGGAGCTGCAAATAGAGAAGAGGCATATTGCTATCGTGGTGGACGAATATGGAGGGACGGCTGGGCTGGTGACCATTGAGGATATATTGGAGGAGATTGTAGGGGAGATCTGGGACGAATATGACCAGGAGGCTGAGCCGATAGTCAGGGAGGGGGATGGCGTTGTAATTGCTATGGGGAAGACCGATGTGGATGAGATCAGCCGAGCATTAGGGGTTGACCTCCAGGAAGAGGGATTCGAAACTATTGGAGGGTTGGTGTTCAATACACTGGGCAGGATACCCAAAAGCGGAGAGAGTTTCGAACACCGGGGGGTAAGAATCGATATATTAGAGGCTGACCAGCGACGTGTTCGTAAGGTCAGGGTCATCAGGCTATGAGCCAGTTCAAATCGGGCTTTGTCAGCATTGTCGGGTGGACCAATGTAGGGAAATCTTCTCTGTTGAACAACTATGTGGGGGAGAAGGTTGCCATCATCTCCGATAAGCCCCAAACCACCCGCTGGCGCATCCAGGGGGTAAGAACCTACCCCGAGGGGCAGATTGTATTCATTGACACTCCAGGGATTCATAAGCCTAAATATAAACTCAGCCAGAGGATGGTGAAGCTCTCCCTTCAGTCCCTCAAGGATGTCGACCTGATACTTTTGATGGTCGATGCCAGCCAGCCCCTGGGGAAAGGAGACCAATTTGTAATTGACCAATTACAGAAGATAAAAATCCCTGTGTTTCTCCTTCTGAACAAAATCGACCTCATAAAAAAAGAGAACCTGCTTCCCCTCATTGATGAATATCAAACCCTCTTCCCCTTTGCCGAGATCATCCCTATCTCAGCCTTAAAGGGGGACAATCTTGATCGGTTGAGAGATAAGATACTGGAATATCTCCCCCCAGGTGCTCCTTATTTCCCCCCCGACTACCTCACCGACCAATCAGAGCGGATGGTGGTTGCCGAACTCATCAGAGAGAAAATTCTTTTCCATACCAGGGAAGAGCTCCCTTATTCCACCACCGTAATAGTCGATAGTTTTAAGACTGACGAAGAGAAAAAGCTGATAAGGATTAAAGCCATTATCTATGTGGATAAGGAATCCCAGAAGGGGATTATCATAGGCAAAGATGGTTCCCTGCTGAAGCGCATCGGCACCCAAGCCCGCCAGGATATAGAAAGGATTCTCAACTCCAAGGTCTTCCTCCAGCTCTGGGTGAAGGTGAAAAAGGGGTGGCGGCAGGACGAGCGCTTTTTGGAAAGACTCGGCATGCGATAGACAAGGGGGCTTCTAAGCTCTCCACTTTGAATGAAAAGGTTACTTACCCTCTCTTATTTTAAAGTTTGGCCGGCGTGCGATGTTCTCGTATTTGACCAGTGAGCTGGGCTATCTATTTCATAATTATCTGCTTGCTGCCCATATTTTTGGTAGGGTTATAGACATCCAGACTTTTCTCGCCTTCAACGGTTTTCAGCTGCAAGTGAGCTTTGCCTTCCTTCATACAGAGTTTTCAGCTCAATAATTCCCTTGTCAATGATCAATTTCCTTTCGAGGGAGACGGGGGGAAGTTTCTGCATTTGAACTTGGCATGGGAGCTATCTTTGGTGCTGTCAGCTTCATATTTTTTGATAAGAAAGCGTGTTTAATGGAAGTAAGCGCAGGGATAAATCAGGGTAAAAAATAGATTCCCTTTTTTATTGAGTTGTGCTATCATAAGTGGACAAAATAAAGGGGGAGAAGAGGGGAAAATGTATCAGCCTAATGTACTGGTTCTGTTGGAGCCACTCAGGAAGTTGCTCCACCGAGGGGCGGCTAAAAGGGTGGTGCATCTACTGAGCAATGTGCGGGCGGTCGATATCGCCCGCATCATGACCAGCCTGAGCGACCACGACCGGAAGACTCTCTTTACCATCCTCTCAGCTCAAAACACCAAGCTGGCAGCGGATATTTTAGGGGAGATTTACCCTGCAGTTGGTATCTCCTTTCTTGATGATTGCAGCAAGGAGGAGTTAGTCAGTATTCTCCAGGAATTGCCCTCTGACGACCGGGCGGAAATTATGGGGGATATGTCCGATGAGATGAGGGAGGAACTTCTCGAGCTCATGCGGGAGAGAGAATCGGTGGAGGTTCAAGACCTCCTCCGCTACGGGGAGAAAACCGCCGGCAGGATTATGATCCCCGAATTCTTTGCCCTGCCCGAAGATGCCCAGGTGAAGGAAGCCATCGAATATCTGCAAAAGTCTGCCAATGTGGAGATGGCTTTTTACCTCTATGTGGTTAGCAAATATGACCATTTATTGGGGGTGATCTCCCTGCGGCAGTTGCTCCTGGTTCCCCCTGAGACCAAACTGAGGGATGTTATGAGCCCCGATGTGATAAGTGTCCACCCCGATACCGACCAGGAGGATGTTGCCCGCATTGTTGCTCGATACAATCTGCTGGCAGTCCCGGTGGCGGATGAACAGGGAAAATTGTTGGGCATCATTACCGTAGATGATGTTGTAGATGTCATCCGGGAAGAAGCTACCGAGGACATCTTGAAGTTGGCTGGAGTAGGAGCGGAGACCATTTTAGATAAATCGACCTTAAGGAATTTTCTTACCAAGCTCCCCTGGCTTTTCGTCCCCTGGCTGGGGCAGATAATTGCCGCTAATATTATTAACTCCTTCCAGGGGCTGTTAACCAAGATCATTGCTCTGGCTGCTTTTATCCCGGTAGTTATGGGTATGGGGGGTAATGTTGCCACCCAGTCCTCTACCATAGTAAGTAGAGGATTGGTCACCGGGAGGGTTAATACCAAAAATTTCTGGAAGGTCATGCTTAGAGAATTGATGGTGGCGGTTCTGCTGGGAGCTGTATATGGGGTGATGCTGGGGTTCATTACCAAGCTTCAGATGGGGAGCATTCCCTTTCTGTCCTTCACCGTCTCCCTGAGCGTCTTTTGCGCTATGATTGCCGCCGCTGCTGTGGGGAGCTTCGGACCGTTAGCCCTGCAGAAGATGGGAGCAGACCCTGCTGTTTCCGGCGCACCCCTGGTGACTACCACCGCCGATATTATAGGCTTAGCCATCTACTTCGGCATCGCTTACCTCTTACTTCTGCGTTAAGGGAGAATGCTACCATGAAAAAGCTTCTTTTTCTTATCATTTTTTTAGGGGTCATAGCCATCGGTTACCTCTATTTTTATCAACAACGGTCCCCCTCCTCTGACCTTCAGGTGGTTAAAGAGAAGATGGAGGATGCCAGGCTCAGCATGGCGGTGAAGACCGCTATCGGACTTAACAAACACTTCAGAGCCTTTGACATAAAAGTGACCGCTCAGGAGGGGATGGTAACTCTGGAAGGGGAGGTAACCTCAAAAGCGCAGAAGGAGTTAGCCTACGAAATAGCCAGCCAGGTGAAGGATGTTGACAGCGTGAAGAACCTCATCCGGGTCAATCCGAAAAAAGCGGAGAAAAAGGAACGCCGCACTCTGGGGGAGACCATTGATGACGGGAAAATTATGGCTTCGGTTAAATCAGCCTTCTCCCTTGATAGAAGGTTGGAAGGAACCCACATCAAGGTGAAGGTCTATAAAGGTGTGGTCGTTCTGGAGGGGACGGTCAATGAAGAGGCTCAGAAGCGATTGGCAGTGCGGATTGCCAGGGATATAGACCAGGTCAGCGATGTAAAGGACGGTATCAAAGTAGTGAAGTAAAAGAAGATTAATCCCCGCCTGCTTTAAGAACTCCTATCAAATATCAGCAGATGATATAAAAAATTATATTTTCCGATAATTGCGAGCTTTCGATTTTTCCCTTCCTTTTTTGTTATCACCGTTTCCCCCGAGATTAGGTGAGTTTTTATCGGAGGCAAACATTTTTGGCTTTCAGAGCGGTAAACAAAAATAATCTTGCATTTCACATGCAAATCCACCATCCTATAAAGGTGGTTAGTTCTCATAATGGAGACAGAAATAGCGTGATGGACAATTAGCCGTGGAAGAGTCTGATGATCAAAGTAATCTCTTTTGATATGGATGGCACCCTCATCGACAACGAGTTTAATCTTTATATATGGTATCAAGCCGTCCCGGAGATTTATTCCCGGCAGTTTAACATGGATTTCCAGAAGGCGAAGGAATATGTCTCTGATGAATACGACCGCATTGGGATGAACGCTCTGGAATGGTATGATATCAAATTTTGGTTCCGCCATTTCGGGCTGGAAGCCGATTGGAAGGAGATTCTCCAGGAAAATGCCCACTGGGTAAGCCTCTATCCCGAAGTAAAGCCGGCTCTGGCGAAGTTGAGCAAATATTATAAGCTGATAGTCACTTCCCTGGTCTCCAGGGAGTTTCTGGAAGTAGAAGCGCAGGTGGTGGGCAATTATTTTCAGCACCTCTTTTCGGTGACCTCTGATTTCCACCTGGTTAAGAAGACCTCTGAGGTATACCACTCGATTTGCCGCCTTCTTAAAATAACCCCCGGCGAGATGGTCCATATAGGAGACGACCATATGTCCGATTTCCTCCTTCCCCGTGAGGGAGGGGTTCGCTCTTTTTACCTGGACCGCCAGAGGCAGACAAAAGGGAGGGATGTGGTTCACAGCCTCGAAGATTTAACCTGTAAGCTCCTTGGGGAGCGCTAGAGGGGTGATGACCCCTTTGCAATAATCGGATATGATTATAGCCTATACCTTGTCTGTCACCGAGTCGTCAAAGGAGATGAGCTCTTCTTCTATTTGAGGGGAAATCCTCTCCAACTTTTCCCAGTCAATGCGGACCACATTCTATTCGGCTGCAATGATGCGGGCTTTCAAAGTGGTTGGGCGAGCAGCGTCTTGGATAATGCCTGTGATTGGGTTTTTGATTTCTTCAAGCAGTCCAGCTTTCCTCTCTGCCTCCCTATCCTCACACACCGAGCCTGCCAGCATGGGAACCTCCCCTCGGACGGCGAATGTTATGGGCTGCATTCCCCGCTTCTCCCAGAAGAAAGGTCTCTTTTACTAATTCAACAATCGGTAACCGGTGCTTCCGGGGGGAAGCAGAAACCGCTTCCCCAAAAAGGTGGTCTAACATGATCTCGCCACCACTAAGACCCTGAGGTGATGGAGATTATCCATGGGCTGAGGTAGTATCTCTCTGGGAACCTCTATTTTTTCATACCGCCCGCACTTGTTTGCCAAGCTGGTCAATCTGCTCCATCACCCCCCTTTTCACCTCTTCTATTCCGATTAAGCGGATGCAGGGGTAGGGTGGCTGCTGGGGGCACTTTTTCCCGGGGCAAGGGCTGCAAGGCAAGGGGTATCTTATCAGCGAGTAGCTGGTCTTCCAGGGGTGCCATTGACGAGGGTCAGAGGCTCCGAAGATGGCCACAATATTCTTTTTTAAAGCCGCTGCCAGGTGCATGGGTCCGCTGTCGTTCCCTATAAAGAGCAACCCCTCATCAATAAGGGCGACCAGCTCATCCAGAGGGGGAGCGATGAGGCAGGTAAGAGGCTTACGCATCTCTTTGGCAATTTCATGGGCGATATGCGCCTCCCCCTCTCCCACCACCACAACTGCCGGGTAGCCGTATCGCTTCCGCAGCCAATCTGCCAGGCGGGCAAAATTAACCGCAGACCACCGCTTGCTGGGAAAGGTAGCAGCGGGATGAATCAGGAAGAAGGGGTCCCCCCTTTTAATCCCCATAGAGCTGAGCTTAGCCCTTAAACGGTCTTTGCTATCCTCATCTACCGGTATAAAGAGCTCGTCGCTGTTGATGGGCACCCCCAGGTATTTGATTAAAGCGAGTTGGTTCTTTACCGTATGGAGAGGGGGTTTTTCCAGCCATACCTCCTCAGGAGGAGGGACCGCAATATCGTAAACATAGCCATGTCGGAAGCTCTTCGCTCCTACCTTATAACGGGCTTGACTAAAATAGGTACAAAGTACGCTGCGAGAGCCTCCATGAAGATTGATGGCTAAATCAAACTTATAAGAGGGCAGCAAACTCCATAAAAGCTTCGGATGGTAAAAATATCCTTTTTCCGCAGGGGGTTTTCCCCGGTAGGTCACTATGACCTGGTCAAGATATGGATTGTGATTGAAGAGCTTTTGGAGAGGATGGTCAATTATAAGGGCTAAAAATAGCTCCTTTTTCCACTCCTTGAGGGCTCTCAGGCAGGGGGTCATCAATACCGCATCACCCAAGGAGCGCAGTCTGATCAGTATTGCCTTAGAGATAGCAGACCAGTCGACTGACTCGTCAGGAGGGGGTGTGCTCTTCCTCATCTATAGTCGCTTCGTCAACAAGCATTATAGGTATATCGTCCTTTATGGGGTAAACCCGATGGCACTTGGGGCATCGAAGCCCCTTCTGGTCGCCCGTGAGTTCCACCCCTTCTTTGCACAAAGGGCAGGCTAAAATTTTCAATAGCTCAGGATCAATAGACATCTTTAACCTCTCCCCTTAAGACATTCTCACCTGATGACTATGGTAAAAAAGAGGGGCTATGTTTCTTCAACATCTTCATCCTTAACGCTTATCTTCAGCGATTTGAGAAACTCTCTATCCAGTGCGTTGATCTTCAGTTTAATGGGTTTCCTGTCTCCCTTGCCCCTGGAAGAGGTTTTCGCTCCAGAGGTTGCCTTATCAATCCCTATGGTGGCTTCGATCACCAGAAAGATGTCGTAGCCCCTCCCCTTTATCTTCTTGATGGCGTCCCTTATAGCATCGGAACTGGAAAGGGATTCGTTAATAGCACTGCTCAATTCCTTTATCAACCATTTGATATTTTCGTCAAGTTGCACCCCAGTCCCCCTTTGCCGAAGCAGGGTTAAATTATATTTCCCTTTTAAGAGATGAATTTTTACAAGCCATTTTCCATCTTTATAACATATCCTCCCCATAAACGCAAGAAGTAGTTGCTTCATCTTTCTAACACCGCCTATTCGTCCGCATACCGAGGAAAATCGTTTGTTTTTATCCCGCGGCTATGATAACATTTAGCTGAAATAACCCGTTCAGCAAAAAGGGAGATGTTCGCAGCTCAAAATGAAAGTTTCCATCCCTTCCCAGGTGACCGATTTTCTAATTATTGGGTCTGGCATTGCTGGTCTGCGAGCCGCTATTGAGCTGGCACCCTACGGAGAAGTCTGTCTCCTGTGCAAGGATGAGCCTTCCGAAAGCAACACCGAATACGCCCAGGGGGGGATTGCCGTAGCCCTGAGCGACGAGGACGAGGTCCGCCTCCATTATCAGGACACCATGGCCGCTGGCGATGGGCTGTGCAATCCTGAAGCGGTGGAAATTTTGGTAGAGGAAGGACCTCATTACATAATAGAGCTGATTGACTGGGGAACTGAATTTGACAGAGAGGGGACCAAACTGGATTTCACCAGAGAGGGGGCGCACAGCAAGAACCGCATCCTCCACGCCCACGGCGATTCTACCGGCAAGGAGATAGTTCGCGCCCTGCTAAAAAAGGCGAAGTCCTACCCATCAATCCATTTTTATCCCCAGTGCTATACTAAGGAGCTCCTGGTCGAAGATGACCGCTGTCTGGGGGTTATTTATCTCAATGAAGATGAGAAAAGCTTTCATTCCCTCTATGCCTCGGCTACCCTTCTGGCTACCGGTGGGGCTGGGAGGGTATATTCCCAGACCACCAATCCCCCCTTTGCCACCGGCGATGGGATGGCTATCGCCTTTCGTGGCGGGACGACCATGATGGATATGGAGTTCGTCCAGTTTCATCCCACCTCCCTCTTTCTGCCCCATAGCCCGAGATTTCTTCTCTCCGAATCTCTGCGAGGGGAAGGGGCGTATCTCAAAAACATACATGGCAAGAGATTTATGGAAAACTATCATCCCTTAGCGGAGTTAGCCCCGCGGGATGTGGTCAGCCGGGCGATAATCTCCGAGACAAAAAAGACCAACGCCAGCTGGGTCTATCTTGACTTAACCCATCTCAAACCCTCCTTTGTTCGCAACCGTTTCCCTAAGATTTTTAATACCTGCCTCACTTACAGCCTCGACCTCACCAAAGACATGATCCCCGTTCATCCAGCAGCGCATTATATGATGGGCGGTGTCAAAACCGACCTCTGGGGGAGGACTACCTTAAGGGGTCTCTATGCGGCGGGCGAGATTGCCTGCACTGGAGTCCACGGAGCTAATCGATTAGCCAGCAACTCCCTGCTGGAGGGCTTGGTCTATGGTGCCCGCAGTGGTAAGGCTATGGCTTCCGACAAGAACCCCCGCCCTTCTATCCCGCCAAGATATATTCTGGAAGAGGAGCAGGGCTCACTGAAGAGGAAAGATTTTGAGCAAATCCGCCGGGAAATAAACCAGATGATGTGGGGCAAAGTGGGAATCATGAGAGATAAAGTGGGGATGGAGGAGGCCATTGAATATTTGAAAAAATATGGCTACTTCTCCCAATACCACCCTCTGGACAGGTATGAGATGGAGACCATAAACATCTACCTGGTAGGGTTGCTAATAGCGTTCTCAGCCCTCCGCCGTGAGGAGAGCCGCGGGGCTCACTACTGAAAGGATTTCCCTCAACCCGATGATAAAAAATGGAAGCTACATTCTACCATCCATAAAGGGAGAATAGAATTTTAATCCTTATAGCATATGTGTTTTTTTGAAGTCAATCCCTCAGTGGTAGTTGAATTGAGTTACTTTTTTATCTAAAAACTACTATTAGGTTATGAGCAGAACAGGTCTTGTCTATCACCCCGATTACCTGAAGCACAATCCCGGAGGTGGACATCCGGAGAACCCGCAGCGGCTGCAGGGCATCATCGAGCACCTCAAGAAGGTCAGCATATGGACCCAGTTAGTGCACATCGAGCCCGCCATGGCTTCGGAAGAGTTGCTTGAGCTGGTTCATACCAAAGAGCACATTGAACGAGTCAGGTTGACGAGCCAGCAAGGCTTCGGCTGCCTCGACCAGGGTGACACCCTCGTTTCCACACTGTCCTTTGCCGTCGCCCGTCTGGCAGTGGGGGGTGTGCTCAAGGCGGTGGATGCTGTTATGCAAGGGACTGTGGATAACGCCTTCGCCGCCATTAGACCCCCGGGGCATCATGCCGAACGAGACAGGGCAATGGGCTTCTGCCTCTTCAACAATGTGGCTATTGCCGCCCGCTATCTGCAGCAGAACTGGAAAATCGAGAGAGTTCTCATTGTTGATTGGGATGTCCACCACGGCAACGGCACCCAGCATATCTTTGAAGAGGACCCCACCGTCCTCTACTTCAGCACCCATCAATACCCCTACTATCCGGGAACTGGCTCAGCCGCGGAAAAGGGGAAGGGTAGGGGCGAAGGGTATACCCTCAACATACCCCTCGCCTACGGAAGCGATGAGGAGGACTACCTCAGAGCTTTTCAGACAGAGCTGCTTCCTGCTGCCCTTTCCTTTAAGCCCGATTTCATTCTCATATCCGCCGGCTTCGATGCTCACCAAGACGACCCGCTGGCTGGAATGAAGCTTACCGAGAACTCCTATTACCAGTTCACACGGATAATAAAGAACATAGCCTCCGATGCCTGCCAGGGCAGAATTGTCTCCATGCTGGAAGGGGGATATAACCTGATTAGCCTCAGCCGCAGCCTGGAGAGTCATCTCAAAGCCCTGATGGAGGATGAGGGCACCCGATAGGGGAAGAAGGGTTTAATATAATGGTGGCTGAAAATCAGGGACAATCTTTTTCTTGACATTATCAGTAGTTGTAGGCTAATATTTTAATATATTTTATATATCAAGAAAGGAGATGAGAGAGGCGAGGTTAATCAAAGATTACAAAAAGGTTTTTCACTCTGAGTTTTTACCAGATTATTATTCTGCTCAGAGCTGTTGGGGATAAGCATAAATTGCGTAGAACTCATTTATCATTCATACAAATAGCAAATGATCTGTAATTCTCCTCACCGCGGTGGTGGGGGAATAATTTTAACCAATTTTAAAAAAATGAGGTAGCTAAAATGTCAAGGCGGAATGGTTTTATCGTTTCGGTTTTTCTGGTCTTTAATCTTGCCCTCTCCGGGGTACTTTGTGCTCAGCGGGTGATTGACCTGGATAAGGTGTGGGGCGATATGCGTGTTCTGGGGCGTAATGTAGAAGATATATTTGGCGCCAAGCTGGACCGTGGAGATATCAACGGTGATGGCTATCAGGACATCATCATCGGTGCCTACTGCGCTGACCCCAAAGGACGCAACTTTGCCGGTGAGACCTATGTCATCTTCGGCTCCAGCAGCCCACCTTCAACTTTAGACTTGGCCTTCCAATCCGCCGACATCACCATCTATGGGGCTGCTGCCAATGATTACCTTGGACATTCAGTGGCCAG
>NJBL01000004.1 GCA_005223145.1 bacterium (candidate division B38) B3_B38
GTCGTCTCTACCTATAGGTGTAACAATAAGCCATTTTGTATATTAACCACATTTATCGCGATTTTCAACCTCGCCATAAAATGGGGTGTTAGCCCCCCTTCTATCCCCCCTCCTTTGCCAAGCAATCCCAGTTACTTGCTGTGTCGGTAAACTACGATTATAATGTCAGTGGAATAAGCTAAACAGAGTAGGTGATTAGATGAAGCAATACGGACTGGAGAACATTCGCAATATCGTTTTACTTTCCCATTGTGGTGCCGGCAAGACATCACTAACTGAGGCGGTGCTGTTCACTACCGGTGCCATTACTCGATTCGGCAAGGTCGATGACGGGGACGCCGAGCATCTTCTCGGCCCAGACGACCGCCTCGTCGTACGAGCCCGCCTCGACGCCCCCGCCGCTCAGGTAGTTCGAGACCCCGAAGTGGATCCGGCTGCGGAGGAGCGCTGCCCGCTCCTCCTCCGTCGCGGGATGGATGCGCTGATCGCGGTCGACCGTCCACGTGACCGACGGATCGAGTTCGAAGTCCTCCGCGCCCGCGATCTCCCGCACGGAGTCGCGCATGGCCTCGTGATGGTCGATCAGGAGGAAGTGGTTCTTGGTCAGGCGCTTGCAGTCGCCCGCCTGGATCTCCTCGAAGATGCGGATGAAAAGCTCGCCGATAGTGCGCCGCTTTTTTTCTGGATCCGTGATGCCAGATAAGGCGGTCATGAACTGATCTACCGCGTCCACAATGATCAGCTCTAAGCCCAGGTTTTCGTGCAGGGCAGTTCTCACCTGGGCAGCCTCTCCCTGGCGCAGCAAGCCATTATCCACGAATACGGCCAGCAATTGGTCGCCGACGGCGCGCTGCACCATCGCAGTCGCCACGCTGGAGTCGACCCCCCCGCTGACCGCGGAGAGCACCATTTCCCCGCCGACTTCATCGTCGAGTACATCAATCAAACACGCGGGTGGTTCTACACCCTGCTGGCCGTCTCCACCACCGTCTTTGACTCAATTTGCTACAAGCGCTGTCTTTCTCTGGGACTCATCCTCGATGCACACGGAAAGAAGATGTCCAAATCAAAGGGGAACTATTATACCCTTCGCGACCTGCTGGAAGAAGGATACGAACCTTTGGCTATCCGCTATCTCCTGCTGTCCACTCATTACCGTCGACAGCTTAATTTCACCAGAGAAGGGTTGACCCAGGCTACCCACTCCCTTAAGAATCTCGGCGATTTCCTCCTCAGGCTCCGGCAGAGCAAGCCCATTGAGGGCTACAATCAGACCTTAGGAAAGGCAACCAAAGACGCCATAGCAGGTATGGAGCGAGCCCTGGACGACGACCTCAATATTTCGCCCGCCCTGGCATCTCTCCACCAGCTGGTGAAGGAGGTCAATATCTCGCTTGAGCGGGGGGAAGTGGGGGAGAAAAATATGAGCGAAGTGAGGGAGGTGCTGGACAAATTTGACCGGGTTACCGGGATTTTGCCCCCGGTGGAAGAGGAATCCCTCGATGAGACCGTAAGAAAGCTCATTGCCGAGCGGGAGTCAGCCCGCCGGAACAAGGAGTATCAGAAAGCCGACCTCATCAGAGAAAAGCTGCGCCGGATGGGGATAATTCTGGAAGATACCAGAGATGGGGTAAGGTGGAAAAGGGAACCATAGCCCCTGAGAGCTCTCACTAGGGATAAGAGGACTTACGAGGGGTTTTTCTCATCAAGAGTTGTGAATAATGCCAACGAAACTACCGAAGCTGGGTATGAAGATATGAGGTTTCGGTGGCCTTTTACCCGAAGGTTAAGCCTTCTGAGGAGCTCCAAAGACCGCTCCCAGCTCGGTAAAAGGGGGGAGGAGGCAGCCTGTCGCTTCCTTAAAAAGAAGAAGTATAAGATTGTGGAGCGCAGCTATCGGACTCCCCATGGAGAGATTGACATCATCGCCTACGAGCGGAAGGTTCTGGTGTTTGTGGAGGTGAAGACCAGGCGCTCGTCAGAGTACGGTCTTCCCGAGGAATCGGTAAATTGGCGCAAACAACAGCGCATTAGAAAAATCTCCCAGCATTATCTCTACCATCATAAGCTGCAGGGAGTCGATTGCCGCTACGATGTGGTGAGCATTGACCTGAGTGCCCGGGACGAAGGACGGGTCACTCTGATAAAAGATGCTTTTCAGCTTATGGACAGAGGGATTAGCGGAAACTCAATATGAAATTAGGGATTGACAAAGGAGCCTTATTTTGTTATATTTTCTCAGGAAGAGCGGGAGTAACTCAGTGGTAGAGTGCAACCTTGCCAAGGTTGAAGTCGCGGGTTCGAATCCCGTTTCCCGCTCCATCGGTGGCGGCGTAGCCAAGTGGTAAGGCAGAGGTCTGCAAAACCTTTATACACCGGTTCGACTCCGGTCGCCGCCTCCATTTTTTATACTGATTTATTTAACTTTTTCTCCTTCCAAGAAATTAGAAGCACCGCGGATTAGGCGACGCGATCTTTGCGCCTTGGTTAAGCTTTTGATACTCATCAACAAGCCAAATAATGCCCACTTGAGCTCCGTCAAAGGATCAGGGACTGGAATTCCCGCTGAAAAGCAGGTTCCTTTAACATTTTCAGCAATCTGGTTGGCAAGGCTTGAGTTGAAACTCTATATCTATTATGCTAAAATGTGTTCTCTTTTAAGCGCGGGACAGGTGCTTTTAGGCAGAGATGGTGATTGAAAAGCTTATACACAATTGAGTTTTATTTTTCAAAAAGAGGATAAAAATGCCTTTCATAGAGTTTAAAGGTAAAAAAGTTGAGGTGAATGAAGAGGGTTTCTTAATCAAAGCCGAAGATTGGTCCGAGGAGCTGGCGAAGGTTTTAGCCGAGGCGGAAGGGATTGACGAGTTAACTGAGGACCATTGGAAAGTAATCAATTATATCCGACAATATTATCTTGACCATGATATCGCCCCCATGGTCAGGCTGTTATGTAAAGAAACCAGGTTCCCCCTGAGATATATTTATCAGCTCTTCACCAGCGGTCCCGCCCGGGGTGCATGCAAGCTGGCAGGGCTTCCCAAACCGGATGGCTGCGTATAGATGGTGAACAGTTATGCTGCCCTTTAGCCAGGCTCTATCCCTGGGAGCACTCCTGTTCTGCTTTATCGCTCTCCTGTATATGCTCCTTCAGGTGCGACATCTACCCCATCAAAGAAATCTTGCCCCCCCTCGAGGAAGGGGGTGGGAAGGGGTTGTTTACGCCTATACTAAAGCTCTACTCCCCTGGGGCAAGGAGAGTTCTACCAGGCATCTGGTGAGTTACCTGGCGGGGGTGGTCTTTCATTTGAGCACCTTTTTTGCTCTGTTCCTCTTTTTTTTCTCTTTCTGGCTGAAGTCCGTTCCCACTTCTCTTAAAGCGGGAGGTTCACTGGCGCTGTGGGCTGGACTGCTCTGCGGTTTTGGTCTCCTGCTCAAGCGGATATTTACCCCTTATCTTCGTTCCTTGAGCTATCCCGATGACTATTTTTCCAATGCCATAGTGGAAGCTTTTCTATTAGTCTGTTGGCTCAGCCTGAGGGAGGGTGAATTTCCCCCCTATTTTTACTTCATAGCGGTCATCTTCTTTTTATACCTCCCGCTGGGTAAGCTCCGCCATGCCCTTTTCTGCTTATATGCCCGGGCGGTCTGGGGAGGCTTTTTTGGCAGGCGGGGAGTGCTATCGCTTTGGGGGGTAAAGAGGACAGAGGAGAGGTAACCCACTATATGGAAGCGCCCGCTAATCATAGGCTTATTCTCGAGCATCTGAAAAGGAAGATCCCCCGAAGATTAGCCATCCTGGTTAATTCCTGTGTTCACTGCGGGCTGTGCAGCGATTCCTGCCATTACTACCTGGCAGAGAACAAGAGCCGGTTTATCCCTGCCTTCAGAACCGACCGGTTATCGAGCCTTTTCCGCCGATATCATACCTGGCTGGGGAGGCTTATCCCCTTCTGGACAGGTGCCAGAGGGGTGGAGGAACTCTCCCTGAAGGAGTTTACTGATGCGGTATTTGGCGAGTGCACTATGTGCGGGCGCTGTTCTATTAACTGTTCGGTAGGGCTGGACATCGGCTTTCTGATACGAGAGGCACGAAAGATACTGGTGGAGCTCAACCAGGTGCCCAGGAGCTTGCAGTCAACGGTAGATAAGGCTGTAACTACCGGCAATAATATGGCCATTAAGGAGGAAGAGCTTACAGGGACTATCCAGTGGTTGGAGGAGGAGCTGCAGCAAGAGGTGGGAGACCCCCGGGCGAAAATACCCCTCAATAAAGCTGGTGCCAGGGTTTTATACACCCTGAATCCAAGAGAGCCAAAGTTTTTTCCCCTGTCCATCATTGCCATAGCCAAGATATTTTATGCGGCGGGGGAAAACTGGACTCTCAGCAGTACCAACTTTGACGCCACTAATTATGCCTATTATTCCGGTGATGACCAGGCTGCTCGCATCATAGCAAGACGCCTGGTTGATGAGGCAGAAAAGCTGGGAGTCAATATTCTGGCAGTAACCGAGTGCGGTCATGCATATCGTTCCATCAGGTGGGAATCCCCCAACTGGCTTGGCAAGCGGTTCGGCTTCAAGGTGAAAAGCATCCTTGAGCTGATAGCCGATTACCTCAGTGAGGGTCGCATCCGGGTTGATCCCTCGGCAAACAGTGCTCCGGTTACTCTTCATGACCCTTGCAATCTCGTCCGCTACGGTGGTGTGGTGGAGGTGCAGCGCCATATCCTGCGACAAGCGGTTAGCAACTTCGTGGAGATGCACCCCAACAGGGAGAACAACTACTGCTGCGGCGGAGGGGGAGGGCTATTGAGCATGAGCGAGTATGCAGAGCTCAGGCTCAAAGCGGGAAAAGCAAAGGTAGAACAGATTCGCCAGACAGGGGCTAAGGTGGTAGCTGCTCCCTGTCATAATTGTATTGACCAATTGATGGAGCTGAACAAGAAATATAAGTTAGGGATTGAGGCGAGGACCATAGGGGAGATTGTAGCCGATGCCCTGATTCTCCCCTCAGGACGGGTCAACCCCTCCACCGACTCTCCTTCCAAAAAAGGCTAAGAATCCTCTTACTATCCCTTCTTTGTGCTGGCTATCTCTTTTACCGCATTAATGCAGTGGTCGATATGCTCTTCTGTATTGAAGGGACCGATGCTTACCCGCACTGCTCCTTCGGGCATGGTCTGCAGTTGCTCATGAACCTTGGGCGCGCAATGGAGACCGGTGCGGGTAGCAATATTGTAATCGACATCGAGGAGGGTGCCGGCATCGATCGCCTTGTAGCTGTCGATATTAAAAGAGAGCACCGCCAGCCTGTTTTCCAGCGAGGTGCTCCCGTAGAGGGTCACTCCTTCAATCTCCATCAACCCTTTCTGGAGGCGCTCCAGCAGGGACAGCTCATTCCGTCTGATGTTATCCACCCCCACCTTATGAAGATACTTTTGCCCGGCATTTAAGCCGGCAATACCGAGGACATTGAGAGTGCCGCATTCCAGCCGGTAGGGGTATTCCGGGAGGTGGAAGGGGTAGGCGGAGCGAACACCGGTTCCCCCCACTCGGCTTGGCTCTATCTCAATATCCTCTCCTACATAGAGCCCCCCTATCCCCGTTGGACCCATCAGGGATTTATGCCCGGTGAAGGCGACAAGGTCAATATTCATTGTCTCCACATCTATAGGTACCACCCCGGCAGTTTGAGCTGCATCAATAGCGAAGATGACCCCATGTTCACGACAGAGCCTCCCGATTTCCTCTACCGGCTGCACTGTTCCGATGACATTGGAGCCGTGGTTAATGATAACCAGCTTGGTGTTTTTCTTGAACCTTTTCTGAAAATCATCGGGGTCAACATACCCCTGGGAGTCGAAGGGTATGTAGTCAACCTCAATCTTCCCGTCAGAGTATTTATGATGGAGCGGGCGGAGCACCGAGTTGTGCTCCAGGGTGGTGGTAATCACATGGTCTCCGGGCTTCAGAATGCCATTTATAATCATATTCAAGGAGTCGGAGGCGTTATAGGTGAAGACCAGATGCTCGTATTTCTTCCCATGAAAAAATTCAGTGAGGAGCTTTCTGGTCTCCTGAACCATCTGCTCAGCCTCCAGGCACAGGTCGTATCCCGACCGCCCGGGGTTAACACCATAATGGCGATAGAAATGGTCCATAAAATCGAGGACTTCCTTTGGCTTGGGGAATAGGGTGGCTGAATTGTCAAGGTATATTAGCTCTTTCATAATTACATCCCCTATCTATTAATAAATAATGTCTCCTTTTCTCATGGAAGGAATTCCCCTTCCATGTTTCCCTGGAAGGCACCTGTCAAAGCAGGACATTGATTATTAGAGATGGTAACCTTGTACTCCTATCATACTCTAATCCAAAGAGGAAGACAACCCTGTTTTTTCCACCAATAGTTAGGTGCTCCTTGGCAAGAGCTTGCATAGATGGAGAGGAACTTAACCCTTCTCTGGCAGAAAAAAATTGGTCATTCTTTTAATAAATAGCCCTTTTAGCCCTCCTCCTGAAGAGAGGCTTTGCTTACCAAAGGGGGGGGTTATTTGATGAAGTAAAGTCGGTTGCCTTGGTTCTGCTGGGCATTATATAATAATGTTTGCCAATAGGAGCAGGCAGATTTGCGCCTCTTAAAAACAAGTGGGGTGATAATGAGGATGAAGGGGTTAGTAGATCTAATGCCTCATTTCCAAAGAAAGAGAGAGTAAGTGCGATTTAATGGTGAGGATAAATAAGCCTTTCAAGGGAGGTAAATCGTTTATAATTGGTGTTGCCGAATAAATGTTTTTAAATCTTTTTTGCTGTAAGGAGGGATACCTATGAAGGCTAAAGTCACTCGTCGCCAGTTTTTAAAATCCACCGCCCAGGCAGGGGTTCTCCTCGGCATTGTTGGGGGTAGCACCTGGGGAGGAGGTTGTGCATCTGGGAAGAGTTTCGACTTAATCATCAAGAGCGGGATGGTGGTCGATGGGATTGCAAACAAAAGCTACCAGGCCGATGTGGGGATAATCGGGGAGCGTATTGAGGCGGTGGGCAATCTGCGAAAGGCTCAGGCTAAAACCATTCTTGATGCCACGGGACGCACAGTATCGCCGGGATTTATTGATATCCATTCCCACACCGGCCTGGAGCTTCTGATTAATCCCAAGGCGGAGAGCAAGATAAGGCAGGGGGTTACCACCGAGCTCGGCGGTAACTGCGGTGGTTCGCCCTTCCCCTTAAAAAAAGAGCTGCAGGACGAAGAGAGGAGGTGGGCAGAGAAGGTTGGTGTGGAAATAGATTGGGTCGATCTTGAGGGATTTTACACCCGATTAGCGAAAAATGGCATCGCAGTGAACTACGCCACCCTCGTGGGGCAGGGGACAGTCCGCAGCCGTGTTATGGAGCAGGAAAGGAGAGAACCCACCTCCGAGGAGATGGAGCAGATGAGGGCACTGGTAGCGCAGGCGATGGAGCAGGGAGCTTTTGGACTATCTACCGGTTTAGAGTATACCCCCAGTGGCTTCGCCACCACTCCAGAAGTGATAGAGCTCTGCCGGGTGGCAGCAGAGTATGGTGGCTTCTACGCCACCCACATCCGCAGCGAAGCTAACCAGCTTTTAGAAGCGTTGGCTGAAGCTATCTTCATCGCCGAGAGGGTAGGAATCCCTCTGCAGATATCCCATCTTAAGGCAGCGGGCAAGGTCAACTGGTGGAAGACGCCCATGGTGATTGACCTGATAGAGAGAGCTCAGCAGAGAGGTCTGGCAGTGAACGCCGACCGCTATCCTTACACCGCTTACAGCACCGGTATAACCATCTTTTTCCCTCAATGGGCGCTGGAAGGGGGGACGAAGCGGTTCATAGAGAGAATAAAAGACAGGGAGCTCCGGCAAAAGATGAGAGCGGAAACCGTAGAGCGTGTGATAGGGAACAACTCCTGGGAGAGCATTCTCATCGTCGGGATTAGCACTGAGAAGAACCGCCCGCTGGAAGGCAAGTATATAAGCGAAGCCGCAGCTGAGAGAAAGAAAGACCCTTATGAGTTCACCTGCGATTTACTAATCGAGGAGGAAGGGAATGTATCCATCGTCGGCTTCGGAATGAGCGATGAGAACACTGAGTTTATCCTCAAGCATCCCCTGGTGATGCTCGGTTCCGATGGGTCAGCGCTTGCCCCCTATGGGCCCCTGAGTGAGGGTATCCCTCATCCGAGAAACTACGGTGCCTTTCCTCGCTTCCTCGGATTTTATGTCCGGGAGAATAAGCTCCTCACCCTCCCCGAGGCACTAAAGAAGATAACCTCTATGCCAGCAGCTAAGATGGGGCTCAAAGACCGGGGCTCTATTCAGAAGGGAAACTTCGCCGACATAGTGATATTTGACCCTCAGACCATTTCTGGCCAGGCTACTTATACCGACTCGGAGCAGTACCCTGTGGGCATCGATTATGTCATCGTTAATGGCAAGATAGTGGTTGACCACGGCGAGCACACCGGGGAATTGCCCGGTAAAACACTCAAAGGTGCGGGCAAGAAATAGCCATCGCCTGCTCGAAATTATAGTGCGAGCAGAGGACGAGGGGAGAATGATGAAGCTCATGCATCGGCAGTGCGGGATTGGGAACCTCTGGTCCGGGAATGGCGTTTCAACATAGAGAGGGAGCGAATCGAGAGGCTATGTTAAGAGATAGTCTCCTCCAGTCACCAGGGGATATGGCTTTATCATGGGGAGAGTGGATAGCAGATTTACAGAACAAAGGTCATCCCTTTATAGTCGAAAAGATCTCTTCACCTGAAGAACTTCCTTCCCTGAAGAAAGAGGAGCGAAATGTTTGAGTAAGAGGAATTCCCTGAGAGAGAGGAGCAGCAACTTGATAAGAAGTGTGCCAAGGACTCCTTGTCAGCTGTCTTCTCCGGTCTTATAGTGATACTGCTGGGGGTATTGTTCTTATTGGTCGCTCAGGATTACATCTTCTGGGGGGATTGGTGGGCGTATCTGCTGGTAGGTATTGGAGTTATTTTCCTGATAGAAGTTATAGTCCGCCAGACTCGTCCCCAATACCGGTGCCCGGTTGCGGGAAAGCTTATAGCAGCGTTGGTGCTCATTGCCATCGGCGCAGGGCATATCTATGGGTTGAGACACTGGTGGGCGTTGATAATTATCGTGGTGGGATTTGTCATCCTATTTTTGGGCTTTAAGAGGCTGGGCGGAACCTGAGGCTCTCAGTTAAACGGGAAGAGCTCAGCCTGCGGGTAGCAAGGAAAGGGTAGAATCTTACCTCCCGTATTATGCGATAGCATTGACCTCTACCCCTTCTGAGTACCTCACCAACCCGACAGCATTGTAAAGAGCCCATATCTTTTATCTCCCTCTCATCGCTCTACTAAAATAGGCTTTAAATGAGGCTCCGATTTCCATGTATAATCTTTGTTGCATATATATCGGCTCATCTAACCTTGTCCAATACAGCGACGGAATGGAGCTGTGTTGCCTAAATTCCTTGACACTATGCGAGTTCTTTGATATAAATTATTCATTAAAAAGATTATAAAGGTTTGAGTAGTAAGGGTTAAAAGGTCAAAAATCTACAGGGAAGAAGGTACTCAATGGATTTAAAGGAAGCCGTGCTTCACTACCAGTATGGGGAGAAGATAAAGTCCGAGCTTATAATAGCGAGCAAGATGCTGGCCAGCCTGTCAACCTTCCAGACCGAGGAGAAGTCAGGGGGGCAGAAGCTTATGAACTCCTTTTTAGAAGCCCTCCTGGGTGAGATTCGCATTGCCCAGGGTACGGTGAAGTCCAAACAACTAACGGAAGCCGAGGCGATGGTCACCGAGTCTATCGGACGGTTAAAGATCTCGGAGTCAGCCGAAGCTCACCGCTGTATCTCCCGGGCTATATCTGCGGTTACCACCTCTCTGAATGAGGCAGCCAGAGTGCTGGAAGAGAACGCTCTGTTTTAGGGATAGAGATAGCCATCCCTTTGAAGACTGTTACACAATTTTTCCCTCTGCGGATGAGAAGCAATGAAGTTCATCATTGATAAAAAGCTCTTTGAGCTTTTCCCTGAGGCGACCATCGGGGCGGTCGTCCT
Organism: bacterium (candidate division B38) B3_B38; assembly: GCA_005223145.1. GTDB lineage: Bacteria > Acidobacteriota > B3-B38 > Guanabaribacteriales > B3-B38 > Guanabaribacterium. Next base: position 10,087 of record NJBL01000004.1, read on the forward strand.
TCACGAGCTTGACAATTCGGGCACCTCTGAGGAATTGAACCAATTCTACCAGCAGATTCAAAGGGACTTTCGGCAGACTTTCCCCTTCCCCAGAATACAGGACCATCCTTCGATCAGGCCGTGGAGGGAGGCTTTCTCCCGCCTGGGTATTTCATCCAGCAAGTTTAATAGCTCTGTTGAGGCTATGGGGAGGAGGATTTTGAAGGGGAACTATCTTCCTTCCATAAACAATCTGGTAAATCTTTATAACGCCTTATCGATCAAGCATCTGATTCCCATTGGGGGGCATGATATAGGAACCATAAAGGGGAGTATATACCTCTGCTTTGCCACCGGCGGGGAGAAGTTTCTTCCTATGGGTTCCCAGCAGTGGGAAACGGTCCCCTCTGGGGAGATTGTTTATAAGGATGAGCAGGAGGTTCTCACCCGCCGCTGGGTATGGAGGCAATGTGAGAAGGACAAAGTAACCCACAGCTCCCGCCAGGTATTCATACCTATTGATGTCCTGGGTGAGATAGGTAAGGAGAAATTGGTAGAGGTGATTTCCGATTTTACCGCTCTTATACCCCGTTATCTTTCTGCCTCCACCAGCCATTACATTCTCGATGCGGATAACCAAGAGGTGACCATGCTCTAATTTTCAAAAAGGAAAGGCCTCTTTTTTTGAAAGAGACCTTTACCATTCCTGCTTTTGCAAACAGGGGGCGAGAAATGTACCTTCTAAATAAAAAGCGATTTTTACCCTTGATGTTAACCGGAGTCATGCTGGGTTTTCTTACGATTCTGGTGGCAAGCAGAGGCAACCCTGAGCAGGAGCTGGTTGTAGCCACTAAAACGCTTAAATTAGTCTTTCAGCAGTCCGAGGGGCGCTGGAGCCTCTATCAACGGAAAGGCGAGGGATGGGAAGCGGTGATTTCCTCCGCCGCCTCTGCGCTGACCCTCGGCTCCCAGGAGGTGGTCAGCACTGTCGACCTTAAAGGAAGCTTCCAGGGGACGAAGGAAAAAGTCACCACCAGATGGGGAGAGGGTGAGCTGCTGGAGCTCAGCGCCCAGCTCCCTCACAAAAAGCTTCAGCTTAAGCTCCAGTTTATTCTTTATCAAAGATTTCCAGGGGTGACCTTCCAGCTCTCTCTCATCAATCGAGCCTCCTCCCCCTTGACTTTGAAAGTGGTGGACATGATAGAGGGTTCCCCCCCGACTGAGCTGAAGCTCGGTCCTCATCCCGGCAGCGCCAAGATGCTGATAAATGGCTATCATTCGTGGGACAAATCGGTGGTGGAGCCCATCGGAACGGGCAAAAGGCTTACCAGCTACTGGAACACCGCTTGCTATAATCCCGCCTCAAAAGAGGGGGTAGTCCTGGGGTGGACTACTAACCTGAGCTCCACCAATACTTTGAATTTGCAGTCCAATGAGCAGGGATTGCGATTTCAGGCGAGAGCCGATTTTGGGCGCCGGCAGCTCTCCCCCGGGGAGGAGTTGGCTGCAGACCAGTTCCTCATCCTTTGCGGCAAATCTCCCATTTCTCTGCTGGAGGAGTATGCCCGCCTCTCCTACGAGGCCACCTGGGAGAAGAGTCGCTTCGTCGCTCTTGCTACCAGGACCGAGGTCCCCACCGGTTGGTGCTCCTGGTACTATTACTACGATAGGGTAAAGGAAGACGACATCATTGAGAATCTCAACTTCGCCGCTGTTGCCTTCAAGCCCTTTGGCTTGCAATATATCCAGATTGACGATGGCTTCCAGCAGGCAGCAGGCGACTGGGACACCAACCAGAAGTTTCCCCACGGGCACCGCTGGCTGACCGACCAGATCCACCAGCAAGGACTGCAGGCGGGGCTGTGGGTGGCTCCTTTCGCCATTGCGGAGAAGAGCATCATTTTTAAGGAGCATCCTGACTGGCTTATTAAGGATGAGGAGGGGAAAAGCCTCCAGGTTTGGGAAAACGAGTTCTGGGGAGGGAAGATTTACGCACTCGACCCCACCCATCCTCAGGCCCGGCAATGGCTCTACCAGCTCTTCCAGCAGGTGGTCAACGAGTGGGGATATGATTATGTGAAGATAGATTTCGTCTTCTTCGCCGCCCGGGGAGGGGTCTATCATCAGCCCCTTTCCCCAATCGAAGCCTGCCGTCTGGGACTGGAGACCATCAGGAAGGCGGTAGGGGGGCGAAGATTTATTCTCGGGTGCGGGGCACCTCTGGGCCCTTCCATAGGGGTTACAGATGGGATGCGCATAGGGCAGGATGTCTCCGCCCGCTGGGAGAGCATCCTCCCCTGCATACTGGCTACTGCCAATCGGTTCTTCTTCCACCGTCAGGTCTGGTTCAACGACCCTGACTGCCTTGTAGTCAGACCACCTCTGAGCCTCCAGCAGGCCCAGGTATGGGCTTCCATTGTCAGTCTGTCGGGGGGGATGAACCTTTTCAGCGACAGATTAATCCAGCTTCCTGAGGAGCGGATTCGCATCTTAGAGCGCACCCTCCCCGTGTACAGCGCTGCCGCCCGTCCTATTGATATGTGGGATATAGAAGAAGCAACCGCCCCCATCCTCTCTACCACCGGGAATGAGGAGCCACCCCGGACCATCCCGCTCGACCGGATATGGCTGTTTAAAAAGGGGGACGACATTGCCTGGAAGGAGCCGGAGCTGGATGTTGGGGATTGGACACCCATGCCCATCGGCATCAGGTGGGAGGACGCCGGCTACCCTGACTATGACGGGTACGGATGGTATCGCCTTAAGTTCGCCATCCCCGAAGATTGGACACCCGGACCACTGGTACTCGAGCTGGGGAAGATTGACGATGTGGACGCTACCTATATCAATGGTGAGCTCATCGGCACTACCGGCAAGTTCCCTCCCCAAGCAGAGCGTCGCTGGTATCAGTTTCGTCGATACAGCATCCCCCAGGAGACGGCGAATTGGGCACCTCCCAGAGAAAACCTGCTGGCTATCAGGGTCTACGATGGAGGTGGTAGTGGGGGCTTCTACCAGGTTAACCGAGGATTGCCACCGCGGATATGGCTCTTGACGGTGGAAAAGGAATTTGAGCGGTGGTGGATAGTGGGGGTGTTTAATTTCAGTGAGGAGGAGGAGACTATTAATCTCCCATTCTCCCGGCTTGGATTGTCAGAGAAGGAGACCTATCTCGCATTTGATTACTGGCAGGAGAAGTTTCTGGGAGAGTTCACCAGGGAGATGAAGGTCACCCTGGAGCCTGTCTCCTGCCGGGTTATTGCTGTGCATATCAAGCAGAGGATACCTCAGATAATATCTACCGACCGCCACATCACTCAGGGTGGTGTTGACCTGGAAGAGGTCGTCTGGATGCCCAAAGAGAACACCCTCCAGGGGCTGAGCACTAATCTGGCGGGAAATAGCTACACCCTCACCCTTTACCATTCTCCGCGATATAAGTTCGCTATCGGCCAGAGTGTAGTGCCTAGCACCAGCTGGAAGGTCTCCCCTTCCATCTACAAGTTCAGGTTTAAGATTGGTAACCAGCCTGAACTGCAGTGGAAGATAAAATTCATTACCTTTTAACCATTCTGATAGGCGGAATGTTATAAAGGAGGAGGTTTGATTTGACCCTCCTTGTTATTAAGATTATAGAGGGAGGCTGCTGATGAATATCAGAACCTTGACGAGATGCATTATTCTTTTAATTCTATCCTATTTTTTATTGGCATCAGGGTGGACTGCTCCTTCGTTCAGGGATGGGGAGCTACCCCTCTCTTACCCCTGGAAGGAGGTTGTGATTGACGCGCTGGAGAGCCAGAGCTGGCACGGGATCGTCTTTGCCAGCCCCGAGCGCACCCTGTTTGCCGTCCGCTTTGCCATCTATTACCAGGGGAAGCTGTTAGATGGGCTCAATGTCTATTTTGCGGTGAGCCGAGTCGGTCCTCACGCCCCTGATGGCTCTTACTCCCTGCTGGAGATAGACCCCACGCTGGGTCTGGATGTCTCCACACCCCTGGAGGAGGCGAAGAAAACACCCCTCATTCGCCGCGACCTAATACCCACCCCGCCATCTCCTCGGGTGCGGATAGAATGGTCACGGATAGACGAAACCACCGTAGTAGGGAGGGTCACCGCTCCCTTTGATTGTCAGGTGATGGTGGAGGCTTTCTGCCCGTGGAGCTTCCAGGGGAGCTATCGCATATCAGATGAAGGGGATGCCATCGCCGGAAGCTCTCTGGCACCTTCGCGTCGCTATGGGGATTTCGCCCTGGTGGTGGACAAACAAGCCGATGACAGCGGCACCTTCCCCAGCCTCCATACACTCTATCGGGAGGTAAAAGCAGAAGGGAAGCTCACAGACAGGGGGGGTCAGCCAGTGGCTGCTCTCGTATATCAGATGAAGGACAGGGAGGCTTTGCACTTTGCCGCCCGCATAGGGATGGACTTTCAGAGCCTCTCTTCTTCATTAAAGGGATTAACCACTGCCCGGAACATTGCCTCCATCTTAGAGGAAAAGAGAAGGAGGTATGAGGAACACCGGGTCAAAACCGAGGGGCTCTTCGCTCAGACCGCCGAATCTCTGACCAATAATCTGGGGTGGATGATTCTTTACCAACCCGATACCGGGGGGCGCTACATCCCTGCAGGTCGGCGATGGATCTTCCCCAGGCTGGACAACACCCTGGACGATTGGACTATATTTGAATGGGACAGCTTTTTCAATGCCGTTGAGTTAGCTCTTGAAGACAAGGAGATGGCTTACTCCATGCTGCGGGAGGTGCTCAACATCATGTATCCCCATGGGAACATACCCAACTGGCGTGGGGGAACCAGGGGAAGCCTCGACCGCTCCCAGCCCCCGGTGGGGAGCTACTGCACCTGGAAGGTTTATCTGCGGTGGGGCAAGGAGAAGGAGCTTCTCCAGATGGCATACCCCCGGCTTAAGAAGTGGCACAGTTGGTGGCTCAGCGATGCGGAGACAGGGAAGCCTCGTCGGGATGGGAACCAGGACGGTCTGCTGGAGTGGGGTGGCGACAAGGGGGAATTTCTCCCCTCCTGGGATGACGCCTCGGGTCTGCAGCGGGCAATGTGGGAATCGGGGATGGACGACTCCCCTTTATGGGACGATGCTACCTATGATGAGGAAAGCTGGACTATGAGGCTCAACGCCCTCGACCTTAACTGCCTCTATGCCCTCGACTCCCGCTGCCTGGCCCTGATGGCGGAAGAGCTTAACCTCCCTCAGGAAGCCGCCCATTATCGCCAGGAGTATGAAAGGCTGAAGGAGTTAATCAATACCAAAATGTGGGACCCCAGGACCGGCTTCTACTACGACCAGTACTGGGATGGCACGCTCTCCGGGGCTAAGGCTGCTTCCTCCTTTTATCCGCTGCTGGCTGGTGTCGCTTCGCCTCAGCAAGCGGACCAGATGGTCAAGCATCTGCTTAATGAGGAGGAGTTCTGGGGGGATTATATTCTCCCCACTATATCCCGAGACCACCCCTCCTTCAACGACCAGCAATACTGGCGGGGAACCATCTGGCCCCCAACCAACTACCTGGTGTACCAGGGGCTTAAAAATTACCGCTACGACCAGATTGCCTCGCAATACGCCGAGCGGAGTGTGCAGCTCTTTATCGGCAGCTGGCTCCGTTATCAACTGTGCCGCGAGAACTACGACTCCCGCTCCGGGGAGGGGGGCGGACGACGCTACCAGAGCTGGGGACCGCTTTTCTGCCTGGTCGGGATTGAGGAATTCATCGACTACGAGCCCTGGGGCGGGCTGCGTTTCGGTAGCTCAGGAATATCTCAAAGCAGCAAGATTTCCAATGTACCGCTGGGCAATCACCTCTACGATGTGACCATAGGGCCGCAGTTGACCGAGGTCTTCCGGGACGGGAAGCTGCTGTTCCGTGCCGATAAGGATGTGGTGGTGCGGAACTTCACCTCCCAAGAGGGCTTAGCAAAGTTCCACATCAATGCCCGCACCGCCACCAGGATTCAGCTCCCCTTTGCACCCGAAGGGAAGGAGGTAAGGATAGAGAAGGACGGAGCCAATTTCACCACCCGCAGGATAACCGGGGGAGCCATATCGCTGGAAATACCTTCGGGAAAGAGTGAATACCACTTTATCTTGCAGGATAAATAAAGAGAGGAGAGCATGATGATGGGTAATCGAGCATTTATCATGCTTATTCTATTCCCATTGCTCTTTGTTATCTTTTCCAGCACTTCTGTCTTCTCACAGACGCCGCGGAACCGCTTGAAAGCAGGAGTCACCGACCCCATTTACACCACCCTGGAATCACCACCCAGTTACATCTGGGATTGCATTATCGCCCGGATGATGATTGACCTCCAGGAAAAATGACGCTCCTTAACGAGATCGGAGGAGGGTATCGATGAGAAGTTGCGCTATAATTCTGCTGCTCGGCTGTTTGTCTGCTCTTCTATTTGTCACGGTTGGTGCCTCCTCGTCTATCGCTCAGGAGGCTATCTCCATTACTCAGGAGGAGAGGACTCAAGAAATAGCGGAGAAGGTGCAAAGAGTAGTTACCTTCCTCAAGGGGAGGGGATTAAGCGGGCTGCTGCTTTCCACTACCGCCAACTTCGCCTGGATCACCGGCGGAGGGGACAATCATGTGGTCATTACCAGAGAGGAGGGAGCGTGTTCAATTCTAATACTGCCCAATGGAGAGCGCTACCTGATAAGCAGCAACAGCGAAGCAGGTCGTATAATGGAGGAGGAACTTCAGGGATTGAGCTTTCGGCTCAAGGGGTTCAAGTGGTATGAAGATAAGCTGACTCCCGATAAAAAATGGGAAATTATTAAAAGTTTGACCCGCGGGGGAAGGGTAGCTTCAGACATCCCTTACTCCGAAGCAGTAGTGCTGAAAGCTGATTTAGGGCAACTCCGCTATCCATTAACCGATAGCGAAATAAAGAAGTACCGCTGGCTGGGGCGGGAGTGCGCTCAGGCGGTGGATAAGGTATGCCGCACCATTCAGCCGGGGATGAGCGAGAAGGAGATTGAAGCTCTCATCTCCGATGAGCTTCTCCGCCGGGGAGTTAGACCCACGGTTATATTGATCGGGGTTGATGACCGAATTTATAGCTACCGTCATGCTATTCCCACGGAGGAAAGATTACAAAAATATGCTATGATTAATATTTGTGCCCGCCGATGGGGGCTGGTCATCGCCACTACCCGCCTGGTGCATTTTGGGCCCGTGCCCCTGGAGTTAGGTCGCCGGATGAAAGCGACAGCACAGGTGGCTGCGTGCTATCTGGCTCATTCCCGGCCGGGACGCTCGGCAGCGGACATACTGAAAGCTGCTGAAGAAGCCTATGCCGATGCAGGCTATCCGGGCGAATGGGAGAGACATCATCAGGGAGGAGCTATCGGATATCAGGAGCGGGACTGGCTGGCTTATCCCGGCTCGCCAGAGGTGGTTCACTCACATCAGGCGTTTGCCTGGAACCCCACCATCACCGGGGCCAAGGTGGAGGATACCATCATCGTTTATGACGACCATATAGAGGTGCTTACCCGACTCCCCCACTGGCCCAGCATAAAGGTCGAATACGAGGGGAAGGTGTTTTTGATCCCCGATATATTGATCAGATAATAGATGACCGAGATAAAGAGCATAAAGATTGACACACTGGAGGGTATTCTGCTGGAGGATGATGCCCTGAGACTGGTGCTCTTGCCACAGTTAGGAGGGAAAGTCATCTCCCTCATATACAAGCCTACGGGGAAGGAGCTTCTGTTCAGGGTACCTCATGCTGAATATCGAATACCTCGTTGGGGGAAACCCTTTGTTCGCTATGACACCGGCGGCTGGGATGAGTGCTTCCCCACCATTGCCCCGTGCCTTTACCCCGAAGGGATATGGAAAGGTACCCCCTTGCCCGACCATGGGGCTCTGTGGTCAATCCCCTGGCATTGCCAGCTATCTCCCTACGAAGTCTATCTGGCGGCAAAATGCATGACCCTCCCCTTTCTCTTCCGCAAAAGGATTCGCCTGGAGCCTAAGGGAAGGGTGAGGGTGAGCTATGAGGTGGAGAATCTGTGCGGGGAGCCCCTTATATTCCTCTGGGCAGCTCATCTGCTCCTGCGCATTACTGACGACTGGGAGATTCTCCTTCCCCAAGAAGTTGATTATCTGAGGTTGAACTGGTCTAAGGGGGAGAGGCTGGGGAAGCCGGGAGATAGAGTCGACTGGCCCGTTGCCATAGATAGTGAAGGAAGAGAAGCTCCCCTGCACACCGGGTTTTCCCCTGCGGCTGACTATGCCGATAAGCTCTTCACCCCACGGTTGTCGGTGGGGGCTGGAGGGATGTGGAACAAAAGGACAGGGGAGTCCCTTGTTCTCAACTTCCCTGCCGATTTGGTACCCTTTATAGGGCTGTGGCTCTGTCAGGGGGGGTATCCTGAAGACCGGGAGCCAAAGCACTTTACCGCAGGGATAGAGCCCTCCACCGGCGCACCCGACAGCCTGGAGGTGGCATACAAATGGGGGGAGTATGCCCGGGTGGGGGCACGCAGCCGCTACCGCTGGTGGCTGGAGCTCAATGCAGCCCAGGGGGAAAAACCCCGGCTATAATGGAAATGGGCGGAGATGAGCCTCAGCTCAGCCTAAAGAATCCGCTAAGGTACGTCTGAAAATAATGCAGAAAAATAATCAATTCAATCAGGTGAAATAAAAGTGTATTATTAAGCTGGAATCTCGCATGAGTATTAAAGCGAAAGCAGAGCTCAAAAGAGAAAGAAAGTGGTATGTTAGATAGAATTCCAGGCTATGTGTGGACCTTTGTGGCTCTTGTGTCAGGCATCTTATTAGGCGGTTTTTTCCCGGAGCTTCTCAACCCGGTCGCTTCAGGGACCAAAGCTCTTATCAGGTTTATTGTTGCCATAGTGCCCATTCTGATTTTTTTTGCCTTAAGTCCTGCGATTGCAACTCTGGTAAAGCGAGGGCTGGCAGGTAAGTTTGCAGGCTCAGTGATATTGTGGTTTGTGGCTACTTCTGCCGTTGCCGGCTTATGGGGAGTGATAGCCTCATCGTTCATTTTTGGCATACCTTTTTCATCGAAATTCTCAAGTATCTCTTCTGAGATAATGAATATGTTTCAAAGGCTCGGCCAGGGAGGAGCCTCGATGCCCCTCCTTTCCATTGTCGGAGCTGTAGCAGCGGGGTTCATAGCAGTATGGATTGAACCACTCTACAAATTCTTTAGCATTATTCAAAAAGGCATTGCCAGGGCAGGGCGTACCATTGCCTATGCGATGATTCCGCTTTTGTTGTGTTTTGGGGTGACCATTGGGGTAAATTTCGGCGCCCGCTTAGGTATGGGGCACTATATTACCATGGGTTTGTATGCATTTATATTATGTTTTGTGTGGTGGCTGTTCTATGTGTTTATCATCATTAAGGCTGTGGCAAAGCAGCCAGTAGGTAAGGTGCTTAAAGAATACTTTGTTCCCACTGGTCTTATTGCGGCGGGCACTTGCTCTTCAATGGCGACTCTTCCGGTCAATTTAATCAATGCAAAAAACTACGGTGTTCGTGACGAAATCGCTGACTTCGTTATTCCGTTTGGCGCTGTCTTCAATATGGATGGCAGCGCCCTGGCTTATATAGCATTTGCACCTTTTATAATTTCATATATTTATCATTTTGAAGTTAGTTGGACAATAATGTTTATAGCATGGCCTGCTCATGTGCTGTTTACCATTGCCGCTCCGGGACTCCCTGCACCTGTGGGGACAGCGCTGTGGAGCTCTACATTATTTACTTCTATGATTGGTTTAGAGGACCCCGCCAGAGCAACGGTCATAGCCACCTGGTTAGCTCTATGTGGAGGTTTTCCTGATATGTTTATAACCGCCGATAATAGTACGGGAGATGGCTTTTCGGCAATAACTTTTAACCATTTTTTTGATAGATTTTTTAAGCAAAAAAGTAAGAAAACCGCTCAAGAAATTATAGCAGCTAATTGATATAATGAGAGATGCAAAAATACACTTGGTAGAAAAGGTGGATAGAAGATGAAAGTTCATGTGGTAGATTATCTGATTATAGCCATCTACTTCATCTTTGTTCTGGGGGTCGGCTTCGCTCTGAGGAAAAGGGTGCGCACCAGTGAGGATTTCTTCCTTTCGGGGAGGTCTATTCCCAGTTGGATAACAGGACTGGCTTTTATGGCGGCTAATCTGGGGGCACTGGAGGTGATGGGAATGGTCGCCAATGGCGCTAAATATGGGATGCTTACTAATCATTTCTACTGGATAGGCGCCATACCGGCTATGCTTTTTGTGGGGATATTTATGATGCCCTTTTACTACGGCAGCCGGGTGAAGAGTGTCCCCGAATACCTCAAGCTTCGGTTCAACGAAGCCACCCGCGGGGTCAACGCCATCTCCTTCGCTATTCTTACCGTGCTGATGTCGGGCATCAATATATATGCCATGGCGCTGGTATTCAAGCTGATGCTTAACTGGTCGATGGATATGAGCATTATTCTTTCCGCGGGGGTGGTGCTGGTATATATCTTTTTCGGGGGCTTGACCTCCTCCATCTATAATGAGGTGCTGCAGTTTTTTCTCATCGTTCTGGGGCTTCTTCCGCTGGCTATTCTGGGATTGATGAATGCCGGAGGATTCAGTGGGCTGGCTGCTCGTCTGCCAGAGGGGTTCCTTCACACCTGGTCCACACTGGCCAAAGCCAGCCACAACCCTATGGGGATCGAATGGATGGGTATGGTGATGGGGTTGGGGTTTGTCTTATCCTTTGGCTACTGGTGCACTGATTACCTGGTCATCCAGCGTGCCCTGGCAGCCCGTGACATGACTGCTGCCCGCAACACACCACTGATAGCGGCTGTCCCCAAAATGCTCTTCCCCTTTCTGGTTACCCTGCCGGGTCTGCTGGCCGTTGCCCTCATCCCTAAAGCTCTGGAAGGGAATTATAACCTCGCCCTGCCGCTGATGCTTCAGCGCTACTACCCGAGCGGGCTGCTGGGGGTGGGGCTGACCGCTCTGTTAGCCAGTTTTATGTCGGGTATGGCGGGCAATGTCACTGCTTTTAATACTGTGTGGACTTACGACATTTACCAGTCCTACATCCGACCCCGGGCTACCGACCAGCATTACCTGTGGATGGGGAAGATGACGACCATCGTAGGAGTGCTCATAAGCGTAGCTACTGCTTATATTGTTATGCGTTTCAGCAACCTGATGGATTATATGCAGCTGCTGTTTTCCTTCTTTAATGCACCCCTGTTTGCTACCTTTTTGCTGGGGATGTTCTGGAAGCGAGCGACTCCCTGGGGGGCATTCAGCGGTCTGGTCAGCGGCACCCTGGCTGCCGTGGGGCACTATCTCCTTACAGTAATCGAGGTGTTGCAGTACCCGAGCGAGATGGCGGGGAACTTCTATCGGGCTATCTACGCCTGGTCAATCTGTTTCGGGGTGACTATTGTGGTGAGCTTTTTCACCAAACCGAGGAAGGAAAAGGAGCTGGTGGGACTGGTGTATTCGCTGACCCCAAGGATAAGGAGAGAAGGGGTGCCCTGGTATAAGCGCCCCCTCTTTTTGGCAATTGTGATTGGTGCCCTGACCATAATCCTCAATATTATCTTCTGGTAAGGAGAGTCTTCTATGCGCAAGGAGAAAAAAGGGGAGCAACCCGGACGGTTCCTTGATGTCCGCATTCCCATTGGGTTGATATTTACCCTTTTCGGCTCCATTATGGTGGTATATGGTCTGTGGGGCAGCAAGGAGATATACCACAGGTCTCTGAACATCAATATCAATCTCTGGTGGGGATTGCTCTTTCTGCTATTCGGTGGGGTAATGCTCATCCTCAGTCGGAGAGGGTCATCCTGAAGGGTTTATTGCTTTTATTCCCATCAAATCAAAGCCTGAATAAGGAGGATTATCTTTGAGCAATCTGATATCGGGGGTCAAGAAAAGTTTCGGAGAGCTCTTCAGCTGTGACCCTGCGGTGGTGGTCAGGGCTCCGGGGAGGGTGAACCTCATAGGTGAGCATACGGATTACAACGATGGGTTTGTGATACCGGTAGCTATTGATAGGTTCATCGCCATGGCAGCCAGCAAAAGCGAGGGGGAGGAGGTAGAGCTTCATTCCCTTGATTACACTTCATCCGTCCGCTTCCCTCTCTCCCATATTGAATATGACCACCAAAATCAATGGTCCAACTACTTCAAGGGGGTGGCTTACCTCCTTCGCCAGGAGGGGTATAAAGTGGGCGGGTGCCGGGTGGTATTGAAAGGGGATATTCCCCAGGGAGCCGGGCTCAGCTCCTCAGCTGCCCTTGAGGTAGCCTCGGCTCTGACCCTCAAAAGCCTGTTTGCTCTCCCTTTGGCTGATAAGGAGCTGATAAGGCTGTGTCAGAGGGCGGAGAACGAGTTCGTGGGTGTCAGGTGCGGTATAATGGACCAGTTTGTCTCCTGTTTAGCCCGCCAGGGGAGCGCCCTCTTCCTCGATTGCCGGGAGCTGAGCTATCGGAATATCCCCTTTTCAGATGAGTTCCGGGTGATGATATGCAATACTATGGTGCGGCGGGAGTTAGCCAATTCTCAGTACAACATCCGCAGAGGGGAGTGCGAAGAGGGGGTGCGCATCCTTGCTCAAAAACTGCCCGGAATAAAAGCTCTGCGGGATGTCTCCCTGGAGGACTTCCTTCAGCACCAACACCTCCTCCCCCCGGTGGTGGCGAAAAGGTGCCGTCATGTGATAAGGGAAAACCAGCGGGTGCTGGAAGGGACGGAGATGCTGAAGAAAGGGGATATGCTTACCTTTGGCAGGCTGATGCACCTCTCCCATTACAGCCTGAAGGAAGACTATGAGGTGAGCTGCGCGGAGCTGGACTGCATGGTGGAGTTAGCCGAGAGCACCGAAGGGGTGGTGGGTGCCCGGATGACCGGGGCGGGGTTTGGGGGATGCACGGTGAATATTGTGCAGAGAGATAAAGCTGAGGAAGCCCAGAGGAGCATCTCCTCCCGCTATAAGAAAGAAATGGAAGTCGAGCCAGAGATTTACCTATCATCTCCGGCTGAAGGGGCTCTGGAGGAGCTGTTCCATTGAGGAATTGGATGTCATTCTGTCCGCTTTCTTTAAAATAGCAACAATAGAAAAGGAAGAGACCTCCTATCCCACATTTAGACCATCTTCTCTTTTAGTGAAGGTAACCTCACACTTCTCCCTCGCTCTTAAAAAGCCGCCAGGGAGGACATAGCAGAGAATAGCATCCTCGACTTCCCATAATAATATTTTTCTCCCGATGGGCTTTTATATTTAACTTTTTTGTTTACAAAAAGGTCTAAATAAGATAGACTATAACACTTTAAAAAGGGGATATTCCTAAGGAGAGGGGATTTGACAGACCGATTTTTGCAGTATCTCCTCAAGGTGGTTGTTTGCTCCTTATCCCTTTTCACTCTGTTTCCTTTAGTCCTCCTTGCGCAAACGGTATATCGAGGTGATAAGGGGGAGCTGAAGATTCAAGCGGTAAAGGTCTCCATCCCTCCCAAGATCGATGGAGTGCTCGAGGACCCAGCCTGGCAGCAGGCGGCTCAACTGACCGGCTTTTACGAGACCCGCCCCGGGGAGAATGTTCCTCCTCCGGTTAAAACTATCGCCTACATAGCTTACGACGACAAGAACCTCTACTTCGCCTTCAAAGCCTATGACCCCAAGCCCCAGTCTATTCGGGCGACCATGACTGACCGGGACAATATTTGGGGGGACGATCATGTGGGGATTGAGCTGGATACCTTCAACGACCAGCGTCGGGCTTTTCAGTTTCAGCTTAACCCTTTTGGGATTCAGGCAGATTCCATCACATCCGGACGCCGTGGAGGTCATGGTGGTTGGGGACACGGAGGGAGCACCTTTGATGCCATCTGGCATTCAGCCGGGAGGATAACCGAGGATGGCTGGGAGGTAGAAGCCGCCATACCCTTCAAGAGCCTCCGCTTCCAGAACAAGCCGGAGCAGACCTGGGGGATAAACCTGGTGCGGCAATATCCCCGGGAGAAAGAAAGGAGCTTCAACTACACCCGCATCGATTGGCATAACGAGTGCTACCTCTGCCAGGAAGCGAGCCTGGTGGGACTTAACGGGATCAAGCCCTCCCGCAACATAGAGTTCATCCCCTATATGACCGCCATTCAGAACGGTGCCCTGAGCGACTCCGAGGACTACTACTCCCCTTTCGTTAACGAAAAGGTGGACGCAGATGCTGGAATAGATTTCAGATACGGTCTTACTCCCAATTTGTCCCTCAACTTCGCCTTCAATCCCGACTTCAATCAGGTGGAAGCCGATGTCGACAAGCTCGATGTCAACCTTCGCTATGCTTTGAGCTTTCCCGAGAAGAGACCCTTCTTCCTCGAGGGTGCTGACTATTTCAACACCTCTATTAATGCTGTTTACACCCGCTCCATAGTAGATCCCAGGTATGGGATAAAACTGACCGGCAAGGAGGGAAATCATACCATCGGCTTTTTCAGCGCCTATGATGAGGCGACCTCCGCCATTCTGCCCGACGCCGAGTCGAGCGAAAACATCTTTCTGGGAAAAGGAGCGTTGTATAACATCTTCCGCTACAAGAGAGACATGGGGGAGAACTCCTTTTTAGGCTTTCTGCTGACCGATAAGGAGTTTGAGGCGGCTTACAATCGGGTGCTGGGATTTGATGGGAGCTTCCGGCTGGGGAAGGTTCACCGCTTCAATTTTCAGGCTCTCCGCTCCTACACCCAGGAACTGGAGGCCACCTTTCTCTCGGAGGAGTTAGATGGGGAGAAATACGCTGATAACGCCCTTGAGATGAGATTTTCTCGCAGCACACGGCGTTGGTCTTATAATTTCAGTTACAGCGACTATGGAGAGGACTTCAAGGCCGATACTGGGTTCATGCGTCGGGTAGATACCCGGAGATTCTCCTCTCGTACCGGCTACAACTTTTACCCCCAGGATAGCATTGTAGTGAACTGGGGGCCCTCTTTCTCCTTCTCCCGCACATACAATCACCAGGAGGAGCTGACCGACGAGGATATTGAGGCGGGGATAGACTTCGATATCAAAGGGCAAATTGGAATTAACATTAATCTTTCAAAGTCATTTGAGCTGTACGAGGACAATCCATTCAGGCTGCGCTCCTTTTCTTTGCATATGCGGGGAGAACCCAGCAAGAGATTTTCCTTCTTCTCCCGCTTTAGTATTGGAGATGGGATAGATTACAACAGCCTCCGCCAGGCAAAGAGAGCCTCCGCCAGTGTTAATATGACCCTGAAGCCTCTCTCCCAGCTTGTCTTTGACTTCAGCACCAGCCGGCAGGACTTCAACACTGAAGAGGGAAGCGAGATATTCACCGCTCAAACCTTCCGTCTGAAAACTGTCTATCAGTTCAGCCCCCGGTTTTTCATCCGCTACATCTTCCAATATAGATTTGTTAACCGCAACCCCCTGGAGTTCTTCTATGAGGATGAGGATGAAGATGAGGAGGAGGTAATCCCCTGGGAGGAGCGCTTTGACTCCTGCTTTCTGGTCAGCTACAAGATAAATCCTCAGACTGTCTTCTTCTTCGGTTACAATGACTCCTTCTTTAACCCTCTGGAGCAGTTTTACCATACTGGACGGACTTTTTTCGTCAAAATGAGTTACAACTTCCGCCTCTAAAGCAAGCCTAAGAGGATTGCAGGTTAACTATCAGCAGTCGTAGTTCGGTCATCTCCTTAATAGCGTACTTCAGCCCCTCGCGTCCCATGCCCGAATCCTTCACTCCACCATAGGGCATGTGGTCAATACGCCAGGTGGGAATATCATTGATCAGTATCCCCCCGACCTCTATCTCATCAAAGGCATAAAAAATGGATTTGACATCCTTGGTGAACACTCCCGCCTGCAGACCGTAGACCGAGTCGTTGACCTTAGCGACCGCTTCCGTGAAGTCCTTATAAGGGGCAAGGAGCACCACCGGACCAAACACCTCCCGGCAGCTTATCCTGAGGCTGGGGTCCACATCGGACAACACCGTGGGCTGAATCATCCTCCCATCCCGCTCACCTCCTGTAAGGAGGGTTGCGCCATGGTTCCGCGCTTCTTCAATCCACTCCATGATACGGTCTGCGGCTCCGTCATCAATCACCGGACCGGAGAGAGTCCCTTCATCCCGGGGGTCTCCTGTTTTAATCTCCCTAACCTTTGTCAGAAATTTCTCCTGGAAGGCGGGGTAGACCTCCTCCTGCACATAAACCCTCTGCACCGATATACATATCTGACCGGCAAAGCTAAACCCACCGGTCACACAGCGTTCGGCGGCATAGTCGAGGTCGGCATCTTTATGGACGATGACTCCGGCGTTTCCACCAAGCTCCAGCAGGGTGCGCTTTTTTCCCGCCATTCCCTTGAGCCGCCAGCCTACATCAGAGCTTCCGGTGAAGGTCAATAGCTTGAACCTACCGTCAACTGCCATCTTTTCCGCCAGCGCGGGGCGGCAGGGGAGCACGCTGAGCGCCGGAGGAGGGAAGCCCGCTTCCAGCACTATCTCCGCCAGAATCAGGGCGGTGAGGGGCGTGGCGGAGGAGGGCTTGAGAACTATGGAGTTGCCCGAGGCGATGCAGGGAGCCATCTTATGGGCAATGAGATTGAGGGGGAAATTGAAGGGGGATATAGCAATCACGGGACCAAGAGGGTAGCGGCGGGTTATGGAGACCCGGTTCAGTCCACGGGGATGCAGGTCCAGGGGTATGAGCTCCCCCCCTATGCGCTTAGCCTCTTCGGCTCCTATCTGAAAGGTGTTGACGGCGCGGGAGACCTCCGCCCGTGCCTGGCTGATCGGTTTGCCCGCCTCAAAGCATATGGTGCGGGCTAACTCCTCCTTCCGCTTTTCAATCCCCGAAGAGACCTTACCCAGGATTTCTGCCCTCTGAAAGAGAGGGAGCTTTCTGGTTGTCTCCCATGCCTTTACCGCGGTGGTGGTTGCTACCTCGATGTCATCAGCTGTTGCCCTGTAGACTGCCCCCACCACTTCGCCGTTATAGGGATTTAAAACTTCCATCTCCTCTGAAGAGATACGCCATTTCCCACCTACAAGGAACTTACGCTTATCAGCCATTTTTCACTACCTCCTGTTAGTGATGGTGATGATCTTCACTCCAGCAGAAAGGGAGATACCTCCATTCTTAGAACATACTCCTATTATCATAGCATAATTTCCGCTATCTACCGCAAGGGAGGATGATAATCCAAAAGGTCTTTTGATTTTCAAAAATTACTTAGACACTGGGGATTGTTTGTGGTATATTTATTCTCCAAATTAGCTTAATTTGGCAATTTGCAAATAGTAGCATATATGAGATGCGGGATTCAGCATTTTTTCAGGGAGGCAGAAGTGGCAGTTAAGACCGAAGTGTCAGGAGCATCATGCTATATGATAATAAAGGCGGGAGAATGAAACTCATATACCTTGTCCGTCATGCTGAAACCGAGTGGAACAAGGAGAGAAGATACCAGGGGGGTCAGGATATCCCCCTCAGCAATACTGGAGTTGAGCAAGCCAGACAGCTTGCCGAGCGATTGAGGAAGGTTAAGTTCGACCTGGTTTACTCCAGCTCTCTGCAGCGTGCCCGCCAGACGGCGGAGATTATCATAGAGGGTAATTCTCCTCCCATAATCTTAGAGCCGGCATTCAGGGAGATTAACCATGGACTGTGGGAAGGTTTGCGGGTGAAAGAGATAACCGAGCGCTTCCCCCGGGAATTCCGCTTCTGGAAAGAGAAGCCCCACCTGGCCAAAATGCCCCAGGGAGAGAGCCTGCATGACTTACGGCAGCGGGTGGTTCCCCGCTTCCTCGATCTGGCCGCTCAAGAGAAGTGGAAGAGGATATTGATTGTTGGTCATGGGGGGGTGAACCGGGTTATTCTAATGCACTGCCTGAAAATGGAGCTGAGGGATTACTGGAAGCTTATCCAGAACAGCACCTGCGTGAACCTGATTGACAAAACCTCGCAGGGATTCCAGGTGAAGATTATAAACGACTTAAGCCACCTGGAGACTCCCCCGCCCAGCGGCTACCCCCATTTTCAGTAAGAAAAAATCTCCTTTTGCTACCCGAAGTCACTTGCTTCCTTTGAACTTGGAAGGAGAGATTTTGTAACTCCTATTTATCTTGACAGAAAGGGAATGCTTATGATATGATTACAAGCTTTTAAAGAGGTTTTTATCTTTCCTCTGCAACTTAGACTTTACTTCAACATATAAAGGTCTTATTAAATCTATTAGCAAGGAGAAGGTCTTATGGGCAAGACGCTTGCAGAAAAAATCATCGGTGAGCATGTGGGTCGAGAGGTTGTTGCCGGGGAGATAGTGGTAACGCCGGTCGATGTCTGCCTGGTGCAGGATGGAACTGGACCATTGGCCATAAACCAGCTGCGAAAGATAAACCTTGAAAAAGCAGCTAACCCCCAGCAGACGGTGCTTTTTATCGACCATGCCTCTCCCAGTCCCCGCAAGGAATTGGCCAACGACCACATCGCCCTGCGTCAGTTCGCCCGGAAGACAGACTGCTATGTCTCCGAGGTAGGCGATGGAGTCTGCCATCAGGTGATTAACGAATACTATACGAGACCGGGGGATATTGTCATCGGAGCCGACTCTCACACCTGCACCTCGGGGGCTTTAGGAGCTTTGGGCACAGGAATGGGTTCTACCGATGTGGCTATCGGTATCGCTCTGGGGAAGACCTGGCTGAGGGTTCCAGAGAGCTATCGTTTTGTGGTGTATGGTCGCTTCCAGCCGGGGGTATATGCCAAAGACCTCATCCTCCATATTATAGGTATGCTTGGAGCCGATGGGGCTACTTATAAGTCAATGGAGTTCTGTGGTGAGACTATCGAAAATATGGAGATGAGTGAGCGGCTCACTATGTCCAATATGGCAGTGGAAGCTGGGGCGAAGTGCGGCATTATTTTTTCGGATAAAAAGACCAGGGCTTATTTAATAGCGCATGGACGCGGCAAAAGCTATCGTGAGTTGAGGGCGGACGAGGATGCCACCTATGAGCGGACCTATGAGGTAAATGCCAGCAAGATTCTGCCCACCATATCCTTTCCCCACACAGTGGACAACACCAGAAACATCGAGCACAAGGACTGTCAGGATGTCAAAATAGACCAGGTCTATATCGGCACCTGCACCAATGGAAGACTGGAAGACCTACGCATAGCTGCACAGATCTTAAAAGGGAAGCAAAGACATCCCGGCACCCGCCTCATAGTAGTCCCGGCTTCCCGAAGTGTCTATCAGCAGGCTCTGGAGGAGGGGACCCTGGCTATCCTCAACGGAGCGGGGGCATCCATCCAGAGCCCCGGATGCGGTCCCTGTGTGGGCATTCACCAGGGAGTGTTAGGGGATGGAGAGGCGTGCCTGTCAACCCAGAACCGGAACTTCAAGGGGAGGATGGGCAACCCCAATGCCTTCATCTATCTGGCATCCCCGGCCACAGCGGCGGCAACCGCTCTTAAGGGGAAAATCGCCGACCCAAGAGAGGTGATAGGATGACTGCGATGAGAGGGAAGGCTTGGAAGTTTGGTGATAGCATAAGCACCGACCACATCGCCCCGGGGAGGCTTTTTCACCTTCGCTCAAACCTGCCCGAGTTAGCCAAACATGTTCTGGAGGATGCTCGACCAGAGTTTGCCTCCAGTATGGCACCCGGGGACTTTGTGGTGGGAGGAGGGAATTTCGGACTCGGCTCCAGCCGTGAGCATGCCCCTACCATAATCAAGATAGCCGGGGTTAGCGCGGTATTAGCTAAATCTTTTGCCCGCATCTTTTTCCGCAACTGCATCAATGTGGGGCTGCCTGCTATCATATGCGACACCGATAAGATCGACGAAGGGGATGAGCTGGAAGTAGACCTATCGCGAGGAAAGGTGATCAATCGCACCAAAAAGATAGAGCTGAGCTTTCCCCCTTTGCCACCGGTGATGACTAAAATTCTCCAGGAAGGAGGATTAGCCAACTATATCCACAAGCATGGCGACTTTAGATTGAAATGAAAAAAGAAAATTATTAACCTTCAGCTAAAGGTAATAGGGAGGTGTAAATGGTTAACTTTGATAAATTAACTATCCCCAAGGAAGGGAGTAAAATAGAGGTAGAGGATGGGAAGCTGAAGGTGCCTGATGAGCCCATCATCCCCTTTATTGAAGGGGATGGAGTGGGACCAGATATCTGGGCCGCTGCCAAGAGGGTGCTTGATGCCGCAGTGGAGAAGGCTTATCGGGGAAAGAGAAGGATTGTGTGGTTGGAGATGTTTGCCGGGGATAAAGGGCAAAAGGTCTACGGTGAGGTTCTTCCGCATGACACCTTCGAGGCTATTCGGCACTTCGTTGTTGCCATCAAGGGTCCTCTGACCACCCCCATAGCCGGGGGCTATCGGAGCCTCAATGTCACCCTGAGGCAGACCCTCAACCTTTATGCCTGCGTGCGACCGGTTCGCTACTTCAAAGGGGTACCCAGCCCGGTGAAACACCCCGAGCGGATGAATATGCTTATTTTCAGGGAGAACACCGAGGATGTTTACGCCGGGATAGAGTGGGCAGAAGGCACCCCCGAGGTGAAAAAAATCATCCAGTTCCTCAATAAGGAGATGGGGTGCTCCATCAAGGAGGATTCCGGAATCGGCATCAAGCCCATCAGTGAGAGGGCTACCAAGAGCCTGGTGCGAAAAGCTATTCGCTATGCTATTGACAGGAAGCTCCCCAGCGTTACTCTGGTTCATAAGGGGAATATTATGAAGTACACCGAAGGAGCTTTCCGCGACTGGGGATATGAGGTAGCCAGGGAGGAGTTCGGGGACTACACCGTTACCGAAAGCGAGCTGACCGAAAAATATGGTGGGGAACTACCCCCTGGCAAGTTTGTTATCAAAGATAGGGTAGCTGACTCCATGCTCCAGCAGATTCTCACCCGCACAGCTGAATACAGCGTCATAGCCCTGCCGAATCTCAACGGTGACTACCTTTCCGATGCTTGCGCTGCCCAGGTGGGAGGGCTTGGTCTGGCTCCAGGAGCCAATATAGGGGACTACATAGCCCTCTTTGAGGCCACCCATGGTACTGCTCCCAAGTATGCGGGGCTCGATAAGGTAAACCCGAGCTCCCTCACCCTCTCCGGGGTGATGATGTTAGAATATATGGGCTGGCAGGAAGCAGCCGATATCATCGTCAAAGCCATAGAAAAAGCCATCTTGGCGAAAACTGTCACCTACGACCTGGAGCGGCTGATGGAGGGTGCCACCAAGCTGAAGTGCTCGGAGTTTGGCACTGCTATCATTAGCCACATGGAGGGGAGTTAAGGGGAGACAATCGAAAGCTTCCCTTTTGATCAGCTCGGGGGAGGATGGATAAAAAGATAATTGCTCCTCCCTCGTTAAATTATCTATGCTATAAGGAGGTAGAGAATGCCTAAAAGATATAAAATCGGATTAATTGGTGGAGGGCAAATCGGGGGGATTTTAGCCCTGATGATTGCCCAAAGAGAGCTTGGTGATGCCTTAGTAGTCGATATTCCTCAGAAGGAGGGATTAGCTAAGGGGAAGACTCTTGACATTATGGAGATGACCCCTCACTACGGCACCGATGTCAATCTTTCGGGCACCAGCGATTTTTCTCAGCTAAAAGGCTGCGATGTTATCATAATTACTGCCGGCGTTCCCCGCAGACCCGGAATGACCCGTGAAGACCTCCTCGATGTGAACCTTAAAATCATTACCAGCGTAGCCGAGAATATCAAGAAGCACTGCCCCGATGCGTTCAACATCGTTCTCACTAACCCCTTAGATGCCATGGTCTACGCCTTTTACAAACTGACCGGCTTCCCCAAAAACCGGGTAATAGGGATGGCGGGTGCTCTTGATACCGGACGCTTCAGGGCCTTTGTTGCTATGGAGACCGGTTACTCCGTTGAGGATATCACTGCCCCGGTTATGGGAGGGCATGGACCCACTATGGTACCCCTTTACAGGCTGGCTACCGTGGGGGGTGTTCCCCTTACCGAGATTCTCTCCCAGGAGAAGATCGACGCCATCGTGCAACGGACCCGGCAGGCAGGCACTGAGATTGTCAAACTGCTGGCTAACGGTAGCGCCTACTTCAGCCCCGCCGCCTCAGCCCTGGAGATGGCAGAATCTTATCTGAAGGACAAGAAGCGGATCATCCCCTGCTCAGCCCTCTGCGAAGGGGAGTATGGCGTCCAGGGATACTTTATAGGCGTGCCCACGGTCATCGGAGCAGGAGGCGTGGAGAAGATTTTGGAGATAAAGCTCACCCCGCAGGAGAAGGAAGCCTTACAGGAAACGCTGGAGGCGGTCAAAAAAGCGGTGGCGGATACCAAGCTCTAAAAGGGGCTGAAGCCTACTACTTGATAACTTAACAATCCATTGAAGAGGGGGTTAAAATTACCCCTGCCCTTTTGTCTGGCAAAAGGGTCAATTTTCAAATAAAGGAGGGAGTATGCGAGAGATTGAAGCCAAAACCATTACCGAAGCGGTCAAAAAGCTTTGCATAGATGCCTGCTATTATCTTAATGACGAGATTCTTGATGCGTTTCGAAAGTGCAAGGAGAAGGAAGAATCTCCCGTTGCGGTGGATATCTTAAGCCAGCTGGAGGAGAACGCCAGGATTTCCCGGGAAGGTCAGTTTCCCCTCTGCCAGGATACCGGCTTTGCGGTATTATTTGTGGAGCTGGGCGCCGATGTGGTGATAAAAGGAGGAACCCTCCCCGAGGCTATCAATGAAGGGGTGCGGCAGGGCTACACCGAGGGGTATCTGCGCAAATCGATTGTCTCCGACCCCCTTGAGAGGAAGAATACCGGTGACAACACCCCAGCTGCCTTACACTTAGAGATTGTCCCTGGTGATAAGCTGAAGATAACCATCCTCCCCAAAGGGGGAGGGAGCGAGAATATGAGCGAGGTGCGGATGCTCAAGCCAGCCGATGGAGCTAAGGGGGTGATCGACTTCGTGCTGGAAAGGGTGAGTAAGGCAGGACCCAATCCCTGCCCACCGATTGTGGTAGGGGTGGGGATTGGAGGCACCTTTGAGATGGCCGCTCTTATAGCCAAGAAAGCCCTGCTCAGGCCCCTGGGAAGCCGCAATCCCAAGCCCCATCTGGCGGCTATCGAGGAGGAGCTTATAGAGAGGATCAACCACATGGGGATCGGTCCTCAGGGATTCGGCGGTCGTTGCACTGCGCTGGCAGTCCATGTGGAGGCTTACCCCTGTCATATCGCCAGCCTTCCAGCGGCGGTAAACATTGAGTGCCACTCTCATCGGCACAAAGAGATAGTTTTGTAGGGAGGAGCCTCCGTATTCTGAGGCAAAGGGGCTTTCAGCCCATAAGGAAAACCATTATGGCAGAGAAAAGGAGTTATCTATGGCAGAAGTAAAACTTAGCGCTCCCCTTACCGACAAAGATGTAGAGTCTTTGAATATAGGGGATAAAGTATTGATTACTGGTTCCATCCTTGTGGGCAGAGATTCTGCTCACAAACGATTAATAGACCTGCTGGATGCCGGCAAACCCCTCCCCGTTGACCTTAAGGGTCAGGTAATCTACTACGCAGGACCATCTCCGGCTCGTCCCGGAAACCCCGTTGGCTCGGCTGGTCCCACCACCAGCGGAAGGATAGACCCTTACGCCCCCAGGCTACTCGCCCTGGGGCTGAAGGGAATGATTGGCAAGGGGTCCCGCTCAGCCGAGGTGATCGAAGCCTGCAAGAAGTATAAAGCGGTCTACCTGGCTGCTGTAGGAGGTGCCGCAGCTCTGATTGCCAAAAGCATCAAAAAAGCAGAGGTGATTGCTTATCCCGAGCTGGGACCCGAAGCCCTCAGGTGGATGGAGGTGGAGAATTTCCCCGCTATTGTGGTCAATGATACTAAGGGAAACGACCTCTATGTGGAGGGGCGTTCCCAGTATCAGAGATGAGGGGGTATTTTCCACTTCACTTTGAGGGTAACGGCATTAATGGGACAACCACAACCGAGAGTAGTCTAAGGAGGTGTTGGATATATGTTTTATAGATGGCATGTGGGAACAGTGGCCTGGGTTCTCCACCGTCTATCCGGGGCTTTGATTGTATTCTATCTGGTGCTCCATATCTGGGTTATGAGCTTCCTGCAGAAGGGCCCGGAGAGCTTCAACCGGGTTATGCATCTGCTGGAAAACCCCCTGTTTAAGCTTCTGGAGATAGGGCTCCTGGGAGTGGTAATTTATCACAGCCTGAACGGGATACGGTTGGTCATTCTGGACCTCGGATATGGAATGGCACACCAGAAGAAGATGTTCTGGGCGGTGGTCGTAGTAGGGATTGTCATTTTTGTTCTGGGAGCCGTACCCCTTTACCCCTTCTGAGTTGGGGAGAATGAGGAGTAAGCTATGAGTAACAGAAAGCTCTATATAGCCGGAGGGGGCTGGAGCTGGCTTTTCCAGCGCCTCAGCGGGGTCTATATTCTGGCAATCATCATCATCCATTTCTGGTTCATCCATTATGCTGGCAATGGGGAGCTAACCTACCAGAATATAGCTACCAGGTTAGCTACCCCCTTCTGGAAGACGCTTGATGTAAGTTTTCTGGTTTTGGCCCTTTACCATGGCTTGAACGGGATGTGGGCGATAACCCAGGACTGGATTAAGAGAGACGGATGGCGGATGCTGATTTACGCCGTCATTGTGGTCGTTGCCTTAGTTTTTGGAGTGCTGGGATTGATCACCGTTATCAGCTTTAAACCAGAAATATTGTGAAGAGGGAGAGAGCTATGATACACCACCAACACGACATCGTCATCATAGGGGCGGGATTAGCCGGGTTGCGAGCAGCTCTGGAGACCAGCCGGGTGGCAGATACAGCCTTGCTGACTAAGGTCTATCCCAGCCGCTCACATTCAGGCGGTGCTCAGGGAGGGATAGCGGCTTCACTGGCTAATGAGAGCGACGACAACTGGGAACTCCATATGTTCGACACGGTGAAAGGGAGCGACTACTTAGGGGACCAGGATGCCATTGAGATACTGGTGAAGGAGGCTCCCGCTACTGTCATTGAGTTGGAGCATATGGGGGTCCCCTTCAGCCGTAACGCTAATGGGACCATTGCCCAGCGGCGCTTCGGTGGTCACTCTCGCCCGAGGGCTTGCTATGCCTCCGATTATACCGGTCATGTCATCCTCCATACTTTGTATGAGCAGGGAGTCAAGCAGGGGGTTGAAGTCTACTCCGAGTTCTATGTGGTAAGTCTTATTATGAACAAGGGGAACTGCTGCGGAGTGGTTGCCCTCGATATCCTCAGTGGGGAACTGCACCTCTTCCACAGTAAGGCTGTTATGTTCGCTACCGGTGGTTATGGTAGGGCTTACAAGATAACCTCTAATGCCCATGCCAATACCGGCGATGGTTTGAGCATTGTCTATCGGGTTGACATCCCCATAGAGGATATGGAGTTCGTCCAGTTCCATCCCACCGGTCTCTACAAGCATGGAATCCTCGTTACTGAGGGTGCCCGGGGAGAGGGGGGCTATCTTCTCAATAAGGACGGCGAGAGGTTTATGAAAAACTATGCCCCCGAGAAGATGGAGCTCGCCCCCCGGGATTTGACCTCCCGTGCCATGCAAACAGAGATGAACGAGGGGAGAGGAATAGAGGGTAAGGACTATATCCACATTGACCTGAGGCATTTGGGCGCAGCGAAAATTTTGGAACGCCTCCCCCAGATCCATGAGTTAGCCCTAAATTTTGTTGGGGTGGACTGCACCAAGGAACCAATCCCCATCCAGCCCACCGCCCATTACTCCATGGGGGGCATTCCTACCGATAACCATGGGCAGGTGGTCATTGATAAGGATAATACCCCTGTTAAGGGGCTTTATGCTGCCGGGGAGTGCGCTTGCGTTTCGGTTCATGGGGGGAACAGGCTGGGGACCAACTCCCTGCTGGAGGCTACCCTCTTCGGGCAGCGGGCAGGAGAGGCGATGGCGGAGCTCGTCCAGCGAGAGAAGGAATTCACCCCGCTGCCAGAGAATCCAGCCCAGCCAGCCGAGAAGGAGATTGCCACCATTTTGGAAAACGAGGGGAAGGAGTCGGTGGCTCAAATCAGGGAAGAGCTCCAGGTCTCTATGACTGATAACTGCGGTATCTTCCGCGACGAAAAGAAGCTTAAGAAGGAGCTGGAGATTGTCAAGAGCCTGCAGGAGCGCTATAAGCACATCCATATAGATGACAAAGGAATGCGATGCAATACCGATCTGATGGAGGCTCTGGAGTTGGGGCATTTGCTTGACTTCGCCGAAGTGATTGTGGCTGGTGCCTTAAATCGTACAGAAAGTCGGGGCTCTCACTACCGCATCGACTACCCCAAGAGAGACGATGAGAATTGGCTGAAGCATACCCTGGCGTATAGAACCGATAAGGGCCCACGTTTCGATTACAAGAAGGTGGTTATCACCAGGTATCAGCCCACTGAAAGGAAGTATTAGGGAGGAAGAAGACCATGGAGATAACCTTCAAGATATTGAGGTTTGACCCTGATAAGAATAAGAAACCCTATTACCGAAAATATACCGTGAAAGTCGAGCCCGGCATGACGGTGCTTGATGGCTTGAACGAGATCAAGTGGAGGCAGGATGGAACTCTCGCTTACCGCCGCTCCTGCCGCAGCGCCATCTGCGGTTCCTGCGCTATGACCATTAACGGGGTGAATAGATTGGCTTGCAATAGCCAGATTCTCGCCCTGAAGAGGAAGACTGTTGTTGTAGAACCCTTGCGACGCTTTCCCATAATCAAAGACCTGATTGTCGATATGGACCCCTTCTTTGAGAAGATGTCCATCATCAAGCCCTATCTGATCACGCATTCCCCTGCTGGGCTACGGGAGAGGCTTCAAAGCCCCGAAGAGCGGAAACTCCTCGATGAGCCGGTGACTTGCATCTTATGTGGTGCGTGCACCTCTTCCTGCCCCTCTTACTGGTATAACAAGAATTACCTCGGTCCTGCTTCCCTGTTCAAAGCCTACCGCTTTGTCTTCGACAGTCGTGATGAAGGGACAGAGGAGAGGTTAAGGATAATCAGCGACCGGGATGGGCTGTGGCGATGCCACTCCATATTCAACTGTGTGGAGGCATGCCCCAAGTCTTTGAATCCTACCTATGCCATAGCGGAGCTGAAGAAGAAGATAGTTACTACCAAGCTGTAAGCATAAGGGAATTGGTTGTTGATTTCCCCTTAAGCCCCCAAAGCTGAAGGGGGCAACACACTTATATTAAGGGGGGAAGTCTATAGCTGTGGAGCAAACCCTTACTATTATCAAGCCCGATGGTGTTGCCCGTGGGCTTACCGGGAGAATTCTGGAGGCTCTGGAAAACGAAGGGATGAAGATAGTGGGGACGAAGATGGTCCAGTTGACCAAAAGAGGTGCAGAGGGGTTTTATCAGGTCCATCGGCATCAACCTTTCTTCGACAGCCTTACTACGTATATGTCTTCGGGACCGGTGGTATTAGCAGTTCTGGAAGGGGAAGGGATTATTGAGCGATTGCGTCAGCTTATGGGGGCAACCGATCCCCAAAAGGCAGCTCCCGGAACTCTTCGCCACCGCTACGGGCTTTCCATCCAGGAAAATGTGATCCATGGCTCCGACTCTCTCGATACCGCCCGGTGGGAGATTGCCTATTTCTTCAGCCAGATGGAAATCCACAGCCGCCCCTTGAATTCCGGCTGAGATATGAGCGAGGTTTTATCCTATTTCCGGCAGAACAGGGAGAGGATTGTTGAGCTGCTGGAGGAGCTGGTAAAACTGGAGTCTCCCAGCTTGCACAAGCCCTCCTGCGATAAGCTGGCCATCTTCCTGTGGGACCAGTTTACCTCTTCGGGAATCGAGGCCACCATTCTGGAACAACAGAAGGTGGGAAGCTTCCTCCGGGTGGAGTTCGGTCAGGGTGAGGAGCAAATTCTTGTTCTCTGCCACATGGACACTGTCTGGTCTTTGGGAGAGGTGAGGCGGCGCCCCGTTAAACGCCAGGGAGAGAAACTCTATGGACCGGGGGCGTATGATATGAAGGGGGGCATCTGCCTGGGTCTGTTTAGCCTCAAAGCAATAAAGGAGCTGGAGCTTAGTCTTAATAAAAGGGTGGTCATCATCATTAACTCTGACGAGGAGATCGGAAGCCACTTCTCCCGCCCCCTAATAGAAGCCGAAGCCAAGTCGAGCAAAGCAGTGCTCTGCCTGGAGCCAGCAATTCCGGGTGGGAAGCTCAAGACTTCGCGCAAGGGGGTCGGCGTTTTCACTCTCAGAATCAAGGGGAGGGCAGCTCACACCGCGGGCGATTATAAGCAAGGTGTAAGTGCTATTCATGAATTAGCCCATCATATATTGAAAATTCATAAGCTTTCTGACCCTCGTCGGGGCTTAACCCTTAATGTGGGAAGGGTAGAAGGCGGAACCTTATCCAATGTGGTCGCCGCCACCAGTGAGGCGGAGATCGACCTCCGCTTTATTGACCCTGCCGATGGGGAGAAGGTTGTCAACCAGCTCTATAATTTAAGACCGATATTGCCGGGCATTAGCCTGGAGGTATCGGGGGCTATAAACCGCCCTCCTTTGTTGCCCACCCCTCAGAACCAGAGCCTTTTCAGAAGGGCACAGGAAATAGCTTTGAGTGAGCTTAACCTTCAGCTGGAGGCGGGTATGAGCGGTGGGGGGAGTGATGCCAATTTCACCTCAGCCCTCGGCATCCCTACTCTGGATGGACTGGGGGTTGATGGAGATGGAGCACATTCGGTGGATGAGTTTGTCCTGCTTCCCAGTCTTGTTGAGCGGGGAGCACTCCTCACAGAGCTTCTTGTCAAACTGTAAAATCCGCTTCTATTTTTTCGTACTTTTCGCCTCTACCCGAACAGAGGAGCCAGCCAGGCAACATTTTTGGTTTAGCAAAGGCATATGAGCAGGTTTTGGCTGATGGTCAGGTGAGGATTATTTTATGAGCTTAGCTGAGGAGCTGATCTTCTTATTATACATTGCCTGATATTTCTTGAGGTTCGACTTCGCCTGGGTGAGGTGAGGGTCAATCTGCAGGGCTTTTTGCGCCTCAAGAATAGCTTCCTCGTATTTCCCCTGCTGAAAATAGACCATTCCTAATAGGTTATGTGGTTCAGCATATTCCCTATTCAATCTTGCCGATCTTCGAAAGTGCTTAATAGCCTCGGGGTAGTCTTTTTTATAATAATAGACAAGTCCTATAGCATAGTGGGTGTAAGGGTTATTCTTCTTTAATTTGAGCGCTTTTTTCAGATTTTCTATCGCCTTAACATATTCCCCCTTGAGGTAGTAAACATTGCCCAGATTGCTGTAAGGGGCGGAGAGTTTGGAGTCTAAGAGTATGGCTCTTTTATACTGAGCGATGGCGAGGTCGTAAAGCCTCCTTCTCTGGTAGGCGATTCCCAGATTGTTGAATGCCTTGGCAAAGGTCGGCTTAATTCTGATGGCAGTTCTATACAATTTAATATCGATTTGAGAGTCTAAGTCTTCGGAAGAGAGGTCGATCTGGTAGCTGTAAAGAACTCCTTGAGAGTTGATGAAATTAGCCAGAGCTTCCAGGTCGTCAATCACCTTATAGAATTTATAACCGATACGAGGGTGCTCGGCAAAATCTATTAGAGTTATCTTGGCGTTGATCTCTATTCCGGCACAGATATGGCCACTATTCACTACCAGCTCCCCTTCCCGTTTTAGTTTGCTGACCTCGGTTACATCCACATAATAGACAGGAAGTCCTACCGATCGTGCCATGCCGATGAAGAGGTTGGTGTAGGCTATGCAGTTTGCCTCCCCTTCTACAAACACCTCTATGGCGTTAAGGGCTTTGTATTCGTTATATTTCACATCCAGCTTTTTTCTATCAATGATAGCTCGCACCAATGCGTTTACCTTGCCTTTCTCGTAATAATAGGGTCCGGCTGCTTCTCGAGCGTATTCCTTTATCTCATCGGTTATGTAAAAAGGAACCATCGTTTTGGAGACTTCTGCATCTACAATTCTCTTCTGCAGGACGGCAACCAGCTCGTCTTCGGTATAAATGATCTTTGGGGAATTGGTAATACAGCCACTTAAAACTGCCAATAATAGAAGGGGGAGGAAAAATCTGGAAAAGGATTTGTTTTTCATCATAAACTTACTGAGCAGTTTTGGGTTACAACAATATGTCCTATTTAAATGTTATTAATTTCCCTTTACCCAAAACTGTGTTTTATCTTACACAATAGAGATTTTTTGCACTCTTTTTCTTATAATGTTTATATTTAAATTATATACTTTATTATAGATAAAAACAAGCCTTAATATCAAAAAGTTCTTCCCAGAGGGAGGGTGATACTTAATTGGGAGGGTATATCTTATTTTCCGAAGTGACTTTGAGGAATCTCTTGGGGTTAATCCTGCTGGCTCTCTATTATTGGTTAGAGGTTGGGTTAACTTTAGCACAAGGGGAAAGATTGTTCATCTATTCATAGGCTCCAACCGGGCGCTAAAGCCTACTGCAGAAGATAAGGTGGCAGAGTTTTTGAGGTTTAACACTTATTAGGGGATAGCGGCAAAATGGTGGGTGCAGAGAGGGGGTCTTCCTTTCCTCTTCTACTCCAAGAGGAAACCTATTTTCTCCCGCCCCGATAACTTCTATCTCTTTTCCCTGATAAAGGTGGGAACATCAAACTTGTCTTCCAGTGGTCTGTTGGCGTTGGCTCCCCCTTGATGATTCTCCAGCTCCTTATTGAGGGATTTTCCCCTTCGGTAGAAGCTGTTGGAAAGGGAGATGGTCTGGGAGGAATGGTAGCGATCAAACTTGATCATCTTCTCCTCCAGGTCGCCCTCCAACTCCCTATTCTCCCTTTCGAATCCGGTGGCGATGACGGTTAATTTGATCTCATCCTTCATATCCTCATCTATTACCGCTCCAAGGATGATGTTGGCATCCTCGTGAGCTGTCTCATAGATGAGGGTGGAGGATTCTTTGACCTCGTGGAGGGTTAAGTCTGTCCCTCCGGTGATGTTGATCAACACCCCTTTAGCACCCTCAATGGATATATCTTCCAGCAAAGGGCTTGAGATAGCTCTGCGAGCAGCCTCTATGGACTTGTTTTCCCCCTGGGCGATTCCGGTCCCCATAATTGCCATCCCCATACCCGCCATTACAGCTTCTACATCGGCGAAGTCGAGGTTTATCAGACCCGGGACATTAACCAGGTCGGAGATTCCCTGAACTCCTTGGCGCAGGATGTCGTCGGCAATGAGAAAGGCATCGGTGAAGGAGGTATCTCTTCCTGCGGTGGACAAAAGCTTATCGTTGGGTATGGCGATGACCGTGTCTACACACTCCCTTAACTCCCTCAATCCCAGCTCCGCCTGAAGGTATCTCCGCCTTCCCTCAAAGAAGAAGGGCATGGTAACAATGGATACGGTTAAAGCCCCCAGTTCCACCGCCAGGCTGGCAATGACGGGGGAAGCCCCGGTCCCGGTGCCTCCTCCTAACCCGGCAGTGATGAAGACCATATCTGCCCCTTCCAGCAATTCTATTATCTTCTCGGTGTCTTCAAGGGCAGCCTGTTTTCCAATCTCCGGATTAGAGCCCGCACCCCTACCCTTGGTCAATTTGCTCCCTATCTGAAGCCTGATGGGCGCCTGGGATAACTTCAGAGCCTGAGCATCGGTATTGACGGCCATGAATTCAACCCCGGTGAGTTTGGAGAAGATCATGCGATTGATGCCGTTGACTCCTCCTCCTCCTACCCCGATTACCTTGATCTTGGCTCCACAGGAGTACTTTTCGTCGAGGGAGAAGTTTATCTTTCTTCCTTTATGGTTCTGAGCATCTGCCATTTATTGCCTCCTTGTCTAAAAGGCTTGATTATCCTTTTTTAAATGATACCGGCCAACCAACGGCGGAGTTTGGTGGTGGTTCTGTCCCACAGGCCAAGGGAGGCAACCTGCCAACTCTCTCTGGCTACCTTGTTTCGATAAGGATACAGAAGCAGTCCCACAGCGGTGGAATAGATGGGATTGTTGACCACTTCCTTTAATCCCCCTATTCCCATTGGTGAGCCGATTCTCACCGGCAGATTGAAGAGCTCCTCGGCAGCTTCTGCTATCCCTGTCAGATTGGAGCCCCCACCGGTTAGGACGACCCCCGAGTTGAGGTTTTTCCCGTAACCCCCCTTTCTAATCTCTTCATAAACGAGGTTGAGTATCTCTTTTGCTCGCGGCTGAATAATCTCGCACAGCAGGCTTCTGGGAAGGATGCGGGGCTTCAATCCACCCATACCGGGAACTTCAATAGTCTCATCCTCTTCTACCATTGCCGGTGAAACGCAACCATATTTTCTCTTGATATTCTCTGCTTCTGGTATTGGGGTTCTAAGACCGACTGCAATGTCGTTGGTGAAATAGTCTCCCCCTAAAGGAAGCACCCCCGTATGCCAGATGTTCCCTTTCTTGAAAACCGATAGATTGGTTGTTCCTCCTCCTATATCAATCAGAGCTACGCCGAGCTCCCTCTCGTCGGGGGGCAGAACAGCCTCACTGCAGGCCAGGTGCTGTAAGATGGTATCTATAACCTCCACCCCCGCTTTGTTGACGCAGGCTACTATGTTCTGGATGGAGGAGATCATCCCAGTGATGAGGTGGACACATACCTCTATGCGGGCGCCGTAGATTCCGGTGGGATCGACAATCCCATCCTGCCCGTCGATGATGAACTCTTGAGGAAGGAGATGAATAATGGTTCTGTCTGCTGGAATGGATATGGCACGAGCAGCATCGATTACCCGATAGATATCCTCTTTTCTGACCTCACGAGTCTTGCTGCCGACTGCAATCGCCCCTCTGCTGTTAATACCCTTGATATGCGCTCCAGCAACTCCCACATAGGCAGATTCGATGTTGACCCCTGCCATTAACTCCGCTTCCTCAATAGCTCTTTTGACCGAGTTGACCGCCTCCTCCAGGTCGATGATTACCCCCTTTTTCAGACCTTTCGACTCGCTCTGCCCTATTCCTATCAGCTCCAGCTCATCGGCTTCGTTGGCTTCACCTATGAGCACACAGGTCTTGGTGGTGCCGATATCTATACCAGCCAGATGTCTCCCTTTTTTCATCCTCTCCTGCTCACCTCCTTTCCTGTTTAGTCTTAATTACAATCTGGTCAGCGAATTTCAAATCTATATATTCTATGTTCTCATATTTCCCTTTTATGCCCGCCATTACAAAACTAAGTTTCTTCCAATTATCCAGGAAGTCATCCGCTAATAATTTAATAGGAACCGGACACCCTTTGAACAGAACTTGCAAAGAGGGAGATTCCGAGATTTCTATTAAGGTTATATCAGACAGCAAATCAGGCTCCCTTCTTGCCAGCAGGTTAATGAAACGGACGGAGTCCACAATCCCCTTTTTCCACTGATTGAGTGATAGGTCTTGGCGTCCCGAGATTAAAGGTAGGGAGAGATGCCGATAAGGGGGTCCATATCGGTCGATGAATATCGCCCCCTCGCTTATCAGATAGATTTGATCCCGATAGTTGACCATAGCCACTGGCTTCTCCTCATGGACCACCACCGTAATGGTGGAGGGGAGTAGCCTCTTTACAGTACTGCGGTTCAACCAGGGATGGCTCTCCACTCTCCTCTGAATGTCAGAGAGTTTGACAGAAAATATGTTCTTGCCCTTGAGGGCATCAATGGTGTCCCTTATGGATTTTTCCGAAGCGAAGTGATTTCCCGTAACCACAATAGATGAGATGTTGAACCTGGGGGCGTGAGTTGCATATTGATATCCAGCCCTGCCAAGATATAGCATTCCTCCAAGAACCATCAGGCTGAGGAGGACCTTCATAGCCAGGCGGACCCTCTTTTTGCTAGACTTTCTCAAGGGTCTCTTTCTTGGTCTCCGCAGATAGTAGCCTTCGCTGTGTTGATACTCCTCTTCCTTTCCTCTCACCATATAATAACCTCTTCTTCCAGCTCTACCCTCAAAGCCTTATAGACTCTTTCCTTAATAAGCTCTATTAAAGCCAGTACTTCCTTAGCAGTGGAACTGTGCCGATTGATAATAAAATTGCCATGCTTTTTAGAGACCACCGCGCCCCCAAAAGCGAGACCTTTCAGTCCCAGCGCGTCGATCAGGTGACCGGCAGAAATTCCTGGAGGATTCTTGAAGATGCAACCCGCTGTTTTCTGCCCTATAGGCTGCCTTTCCCTCCGGAGTTTCTGGAGATAGGATATCTCTTTCTGTATCTTCCAGGACGAGGAGGGCTTGAGGATTATCGTTGCACTCAATATAACTTCATCTTTTTCCAGCGAGGTGCTCCTGTAAGCAAAGCCGATCTCCGATTTTTTTCGCTTGATAATCCCTTTACCAGGAGAGAAGAGAGTTACCTCGGAGACAACCTCCTCCATGGAACCCCCAAAGGAGCTGGCGTTGAGCTTTACCGCTCCCCCTACGCTTCCCGGTATACCGACAGCAAACTCTATCCCGCTGAGCCCCTTAGCCGCCGCCTCCCGGACGAGTCTGCTGAGGGGATAACCCGAGGCAACCTTTACGGTATTGCCGGAAAAGCTCGGAGCCGTTGGGAGCTTGGTCAGGCTGATGACGATATCCTTCACCCCCTCATCGCGAACAATAAGATTAGTCCCTCTCCCCAGGATGCGCCAGGGGAGGTTCTCTCCGGCGAGCTCGTTAAGTAGCCCCTCCAGGCTTCTAGTCTCCTTGGGCAGCAGCAAAAAGGGTGCTGCTCCCCCGATGCCGATGGAAGTGTAATCCGCCAGCAGGGGCTGGCTAAGGACCTCGCAGTGGAAGTCTCTTCCCATCTGCATCACAGTTTCTTGCTTAAAGAGGCTCCTCTTCATCGCCAAATTCTCCGATGTCACCTCTTTTGGCTCGTTTTCATAAGCTGTAAGAAGGCTTCGCCAACCTTCCATACATCCCCCGCCCCCAGGGTCAGGAGGGTGTCTCCAGGTTGGGCGACCTCTTTCAGGTAATCCGGTATATCCATCAGTTCTTTTATAAAGACCACCTTTTTATGACCGAAGCTCTTTATCGCCTGAGCGACGAGCTCTCCATTGACCCCCTCTATGGGGTCTTCTCCGGCGGGGTAGATTTCGGTTACCAGCAGGAGGTCAGCCTGGTAAAATGAGCGGGCGAACTCCTGGAGGAGGTGCTTTGTCCGGCTATACCGATGGGGCTGAAAAATGACCACCATCCTTCGGTTCCAGCAGGTTTTCAGAGTGTTCAGGGTGACCTGGATTTCGGTAGGGTGATGCCCATAATCGTCAATCACCATTATGTCGTTAAGGGTTCCCTTCAGCTGTAACCTTCGTTCGGTCCCCTGGAACTCCTTCAGAGCTTTTCTGATGGTGGGGAAGTCTACATTCAGGTCAAGGGCAACCCCTATGACTGCCAGAGAGTTCAGCACATTGTGTTCTCCTGGCATGTTGAGCCTGATCTGTCCCAATCTATCCCCTTTGAAAGTGACCTCAAAATCGGAGTGGAACCCCTCCATTTGAAGCTCGGTGGCTACCAGGTCAGCCTGACTGCAAAATCCGTAGGTTATAATACGCCGTTCTATCTTGGGAATAATGCTCTGTATATTTGGCTGGTCGAGGCAAAGGATGATCGTTCCGTAAAAGGGGACTTTGTTGACAAAGTCTACAAAAGCCTCCTTGATGTCTTCCAGGTCTTGGTAGTGGTCGAGATGCTCTCGGTCTATGGAGGTGACCACTGCCATTGTGGGAGAGATTTTGAGAAAGGTCCGGTCGCTCTCGTCCACCTCGGCTACCAGTATCTCTCCCTGTCCCAGACGGGCGTGTCGGCTGGGAACCATCAGCCTGCCCCCCACAACATAAGTAGGGTCCAGACCCGCCTCGTCCAATACCATGGCCACCATTGCCGTGGTGGAGGTCTTGCCATGGGCTCCGGCTATGGCGATGCTGAACTTCATCCGCATCAGCTCTGCCAGCATCTCCGCCCGGGGGATCACCGGTATCTTGCACCGCTTCGCCTCCTGCAGCTCAACATTATCGTTTCGTACCGCTGAGGAATAAACAACCACATCGGCTCCGGAGATGTGGTTGGAATCATGACCCTTGTATATCTTTACCCCCAGCTTTTGCAGATGGCGGGTGAGTTTCGATTCTACCAGGTCGGAACCCGAAATCTGATAGTTCATATTGAGGAGCACCTCGGCTATGCCGCTCATGCCGATGCCCCCGATGCCTACAAAATGGATATGATTAAACTTCCTTATCACTGTATCTCCTTGTCTAAGGAGCGATGAATAGACTCGTTTCCCATAATTTCCAAAGCCAGATTGGCAATCACCTCTGCCGCTTCCTTTTGTCCTAATTGATGGCTGCTGTACTCTATCTGTTGCAGGCGGGAGGGGTTCTTCATAAGGGAGATTATCTGCTCGGCCAGCAGCCTGCCGCTGAGCTCTGTTTCCTCAATAACAATAGCAGCTCCCGGGCTTGCCAGGCTTCGGGCATTGCGAAGCTGGTGCCCCCCCGCTGAGGCGGCAATTGGTATGAGAATAGAGGCTTTGCCAGCCGCGGTGAGCTCAGCAATGGTGGTAGCCCCCGAGCGGCAGACGACCAGGTCTGCCTTATCAAAGTGAGGAATAATGTCATAGATATAAGGTTCTATGCTGGCTTTGAATCCCATCTTTTGGTAGGCTTCAGCTACATTTTGGTGGTCTCTTTCACCTGTCTGGTGAACAATCTGCATTAACGGGCGATAGTCTTTGAGATAGGGTAAAGCCTCCACCATATTTTTATTTATAATATGAGCTCCTTGAGAGCCGCCAAAAATAAGGAGGTGGAAGCGCCCCTTTTCTTTCATCCCCCTTTTTATTCGATAGAAGCCCGGACGCACCGGGTTTCCTGTTACCACTGTCTTGCCTTTGAGATATCTCCTGGTCTCCTCAAAGGAGACCGCGCTTATTCTGGCAAATCGAGACAGAATTCGATTGGTAATTCCAGGGAAGACATTCTGTTCTTGAATCATGGTGGGGAAACCCAGCAGCGCTGCCAGAAGAATCAGCGGACCCGAGGCATACCCGCCCACTCCGATAGACAGGTGCGGTCGGAAGCGCACAAGAAGCCACAGGGATTGTATCATGGCCAGAGGGAGGTGAAGGAGACTTTTTAGCCTCTCGGTGGTCGATTTTCTGGCTAAACCGCTCACATAAAGGGAGCGATGGGAAATACCCTCTCGGGCGAGTATCCTCCGGTCCAGGCTCGCCCGGGAACCCACGAAGATGATACGGAGGTTGGGGTCCTTTTTCAGCAATTTTTTGGCCACCGCTATGCCAGGGTAGATGTGTCCTCCGGTGCCACCTCCGGCTATGATGACCCTCCTCTGTTGGGCTTTTCTCTTTTTTACCCTCATTCTCCTGTTTTCAAGATGAATATTGCGAAATGTTAAGTAAGATTCCTACCGCTATAAGACTTACAATAAGTGCCGACCCTCCATAGCTGATGAAAGGTAGCGGAAGCCCCTTGGTGGGCAGCAGGGTTAGGGTAACACTGATGTTTATCAGGGCTTGCAAGATTATCATAAGGGTCAACCCTGCTGCCAGGAAGGTGCCAAAGTGGTCGGGCGCCTTAACTGCCGCTCTTGTCCCTCTTGCCATAAAGATGCCGAAAGCCACAACCGCCAGTGAGGCTCCAATTAATCCCAGCTCTTCTCCAATAACAGAGTAGATGAAATCAGTGTGAGGAGCAGGGAGATAGAAGAGCTTCTGCGTGCTCTGACCAACGCCCAGACCGCTGACACCTCCGCTGGCAATGGCAATCAGGGATTGAATGGGCTGGAAGCCGTAACCCAGAGGGTCCTTCCACGGATTGACGAAAGCCAGAAGTCTCTCCCAGCGGTAAGGGACTCTGACAATAAGCCAGTAAAACAGAAGGGAAGCAGAGAGAAAGATTCCTCCCAGGTATTTCCAGTTCACCCCGGCAATGAACATCATCACCACAGCAATGAGCACTACGAAGATGGCGGTTCCCAGGTCTGGCTGCTTCATAATTAAAATCACTAACGTTCCTACCACTGCCAGGAGGGGGAAGACGGTCTGATAGGCATTGTTAAGCTTCTCTCTGTTTCGGTCCAGATAGAAAGCCAGAAATATCACCAGACAGAGCTTAGCCAGCTCGGAAGGCTGAAAGGAAAAGCCCCTCCATCGGAGCCATCGACTGAAGCCCTGGGCGGGACTTGCTACCGCCAGGTAAGCCAGCATTCCCAGTGATAGAGCCAGCAAGGTATAGACGATGAAAGGCTTTTTGAAAATGCGGTAGTTGGTATTCAGCAGCAACATCATCAACAGGAGCCCGATGGCCATACTTACAATCTGCTTGATGAGAAAATAAGAGGTGCTGTGGAAGTGCTCCAGGGCAACGGCAGCGGAGGCACTGTAGACCATCCCTATGCCGAACAGCACCAGTATGATGACCACGCAGAAGAGAACCTTGTCGGGAGAAAGCTTCTTAGGCATTCCGCTCCCTATGCTTCAATCTGTTTACCTCTTGTTTAAAAATCCTTCCCCGCTCCTCAAAATTGGCGAACATATCAAAGCTTGTGCAGCCAGGCGCCAGCAGAAAAACATCGCCCGCCTCCCCACGGGAGAAGCCGGTCTCCACCGCCTGCCTCATATCCCCGCAGGGGAGCAGGGGAGCAGCCCCCCCGAGTGAGGCGGTAATTTTCTCCCTGGCTTCTCCTATAACCAGAATGAGTTTCACCCTCTCTCTGATCAGCTCCCTGAGTCGGGTGAAATCTCCCCCTTTATCCCTTCCACCCAGAAGGAGGATAATGTTGCCCGGGAAGCTCTCCAGCGATTTATAAACTGCTCCAATGTTGGTAGCTTTGGAATCGTTGTAAAATGCTATCCTCTTGATGGTGGTCACATACTCCAGCCGGTGCTCCAACCCTCGGAAGCTCCTCAGGGCATCCCCGATGATACGGGGCTCAACCCCGCAGAGTATCCCCGCAGCGGCAGCTGCCATGGCATTTTCCAGATTATGGCTTCCTCGGATTCCTATCTCATCTGTTCTGATGATTTCTCCATTCTGGCGATTTTGGCACATCATGAGGTCTCCCCTGAGGAAGATACCTCTGCCCTCCAGCTTCTTCTGTCGGCTGAAGAGAAATTTATTCAAAGGGAGCCTCTTTATCAGGGGTTGTGATTGAGGGTCGTCAGCGTTGAGAATAGCGTAGTCATCGTCAGTCTGATTCTTAAAAATCCTCTCCTTCGCCCGGATGTAATCTCCGAAACTGGGATAGCGGTCCAGGTGGTCGGGAGTGATGTTCAGCAGAAGACTGATATGAGGGCGAAAGGCGACGATACTCTCCAGCTGGAAGCTGCTCAGCTCAACCACATAGTAATCTATCTCCTTGCGAGCTACCACCCCGCAGAGGGGATTACCTATATTTCCTGCCACTACGGCTCTATAGCCACCCCGGTTGAGGACATCTCCAATGAGGGTAGCGGTTGTGCTTTTGCCGTTGGAGCCGGTGACTCCGATTATCGTCCCCTTGAGGAAGTGGTAAGCCAGCTCCACCTCGCTGATAACCGGAATTCCCCTCCTAATCGCCTCCTGCAGTGGCTCAATTGTCAGGGGAACCCCGGGGCTCAATATAATAAGCTCAGAGCCCAGGAAGGTCTCCAGCCGGTGCCCTCCAGTCTCCACTTCACCCCCTTTATTCCGTACTAGGCTCAAGGAGCTTTCCAGCTCGGCTTCGGGTTTGGTGTCGGTGAGGGTCACCATTGCCCTGTACTTCATCAGGAGCTCAGCTGCCGCCTCACCGCTGCGAGCTGCTCCCACCACCAACACCTTTTTCCCTCTCAAGTCCGAAGCCTCAATTTTGATTTTTTTCCCTTCCAGGCTCATCGCTTACCTCAACTTGAGGGTGCTCAGACTCAGGAGCGCAAAGATTATGGCGATAATCAGGAAGCGGGTGATAATCTTAGACTCCTTCCAGCCCAGAAGCTCAAAATGATGATGCAGAGGAGCCATTTTAAACACTCTTTTGCCATAAAAGCGGAAGGATATGACCTGAATAATGACCGAGAGGGCTTCGATGACAAACAGCCCCCCCACCAGGAGGAGGAGGATTTCCTGCTTTATCAAGACGGCAACGGTCCCCATAGCCCCTCCTAAAGCCAGAGAGCCCACATCCCCCATAAATATCTGAGCAGGATGACAGTTAAACCAGAGGAAGCCGAGTGCTGCCCCCACAATTCCACCGCAGAATACGGTCAGCTCTCCCACTCCACGGACATTGGTTACATTGAGGTAGTCAGCAACTATCGCATGGCCTGCCACATAAGCGAGGATGGCATAGGTAGCCGAGGCGATTAATACCGACCCGATTGCCAATCCATCCAGTCCATCGGTCATATTGACCGCATTGCTTGCTCCCACGATAACCGCGATCACTAAAGGGACATAAAGCCAACCCAGGTCGGGGGTTAGCGTCTTAAAGAAGGGGAAGCTCAATTCGGCTGTATACATCCCCTTACTTATCAGCAATTCAAGGATAACAGCGACCGCTCCTCCAATAGCTATCTGGCAGAGGAGTTTTGTCTTTATGGTCAGTCCTCGGGAACGGGAGCGCCGCAGTTTCAGGTAGTCGTCCACAAAACCCAAAAGGCCAAAGAAAATGGTGACCAGAATCAAAATCCATATAAATATGTTCTTGACATCTGCCCACAGGAGGGTAGGCACCACAATGGCTGTGATAATTATGAGCCCACCCATAGTGGGGGTTCCCTCTTTTCCCCGATGGGTCTCGGGAACAACATCCCTGATGGTCTGTTTTATCTGAAACTCTTTTAATTTGCGGATCAGCCAGGGACCCATGGCAAAGCTTATTATCATTGCGGTCAGGGTGGCCAAGGCGGCGCGAAAAGTGATATACCTGAAGACATTAAAGGGAGAGATATATTCATGCAGAGAATAAAGGAGATAATAGAGCATCAATCTCCCTCCAGGTTAAAGTGTTTTTTGAGATATTCCACAATCAGCTCCATTTTCATCGCCCTGGAGCCTTTGACCAATATCAGATCCTTCTCCCTGATTAATGAGGACAAAAAGGGACCTACCTGCGAAGAGTCCGGGAAGTGGACCAAGGAGGCGGGGGGCATCCCTGCTTTTTGTGCCTCTTCAAGAGATTTTCGAGAGAGGTTTCCCACCCCGATTAAAAGGTCAATCCCTCCATTCCCTATCAATCTGCCAGCCTCCCGATGGGCTTCCTCGCTCCACTCCCCCAGTTCCAACATATCGCCGCTGATGACTATCTTGCGACCTTTGGTGGTCAAGGATTTAAAATAGTCAAGGACCAGCTCAAGGGCTCTGGGATTAGAGTTGTAAGAATCGTCAATAAGGGTAAACCCCTCCTTGAACCGAAGCACCCGGCTGCGCATGGGCATCCCCTTATATCGGGCAAGCCTCTCCCTGATGGCAGCGAGAGGCACCTTGAAATAACATGCCACAGCAATGGCAGCCAGAGCATTGTAAAGGTTATAAAGACCGACAAGAGGAATGAAGAGCTTCTCTTCCTCTCCCTTATTGACCACCACTGTAAAGCTCCCCCCTTCCAGCTCCTTCCAGGCTATATCCTTCCCCATAATGTCGCTGCTGTTTTTAATGCCGAAGGGTATTATCTTTCCCTTAAAACGAGCCATAGCCTTCGCCGTCCAGGGGTCATCGCTGTTGACAATAGCTACCCTTTCTCCGCTTAGACTCTCCAGTAGCTTTCCCTTTTCCACAGCGATTTCCTCTACCGAGGAGAAGAACTCCATATGGACCGGGTTGACATTGGTGATAACTCCCACATTTGGCTGGGCAATCTTTATTAGCTTCTCCATCTCTCCCGGCTCGCTTATCCCCATTTCGCCCACAAAGACCTCGTCCTTCTCCTCCAGGCTAAGCATCCCTAAGGGGAGCCCGTAGAGGTTGTTGTAATTGCCGGGGGTTCTCTTTACTTTGTAATCTCCCCGGAGGAGGGCGAAGATTATCTCCTTGGTGGTGGTCTTGCCAGAGCTTCCCGTTACACCAACTACTTCAACTTTCCATTTGCGGCGGAAGTGGGTAGCCAGCTCCATCAGCGCCTGATGCGTGTTGCGGACCATAATGAGATTTGCACTTATTAGCTCCCGAGGAAGCTCAACTTCTCTGCTTATAATCGCCCCCTTAGCCCCTCGCCGAAGGGCTTCGGCGACGAATTGGTGCCCATCGTGGTGGGCTCCCTGGATGGCAAAAAAGAGGTCGCCCGGCTTGAGAGTCCTGGAATCGATGGAGTAGCTGGCGAGCCAGATGGAGCTGTCCCCTGATATCAGTTTCCCCTTCGCTACTTCTACTATCTCCCCAATCTGAACAACAGCCATGGGTTAACTTCCCCTTTTCTTTGAGATGAACTGCCGGGCGACCTCCCGGTCGTCAAAAGGGATAACCTTATCCCCTATAATCTGATACCTCTCGTGCCCCTTGCCTGCGATCAACACTGTATCCCCGGGGCGGGCTTCCTCTATGGCTTTCTTGATAGCCTCTTTCCGGTCGGGGATGACCAGGTGGGCTCC
Source organism: bacterium (candidate division B38) B3_B38 (assembly GCA_005223145.1). GTDB lineage: Bacteria > Acidobacteriota > B3-B38 > Guanabaribacteriales > B3-B38 > Guanabaribacterium. Next base: position 52,743 of record NJBL01000004.1, read on the forward strand.
TTTTCTCACCCCCACGCTTTCGATCCCCACCTCTATCTCTCTTATTATCTGCAAAGGATCTTCAGTGCGGGGGTTATCAGAGGTCACCATGGCTATATCGCTTAATTTCACCGCATGCGCTCCCATGAGTGGTCTTTTGCTGGGATCCCTGTCCCCACCGCAGCCGAAAACGGTGATGACTCTCCCTTTGGCGACCTCCCTTACGCTTTCCAACAGGTTCTTCAGGGCATCGTCGGTATGGGCATAATCGACAATGACGGTGAAATCCTGTCCTTCATCCAGCTGTTCGAACCTTCCAGGTATGGGGCTGACTCGGGCAATCCCCCGGGAGATGCCAGATAGGGGGATGCCCGCTGCCATACCCACCCCCACGGCGGCTAATATATTGGATAGATTCCCCCTACCTATCAAAGGGGAGCTGACCTTCAGTTTCCCTTTAGGGGTTTTTATTGTTGCCTTAAGACCTTTCAGAGAGAACCGATAGCTTTCAACGGTAACATCAGCCGGGGGTTGCCACCCATAGGTTATGCTCCTGACTTTCAAGCCCCGCTGTAGCTCCTTCCCCTTGGGGTCGTCAAGGTTTATAACCGCTACCCCCACCTTTTTGTTTTCTAAGTATTCGAAGAGTTTCCTTTTGGAGGAGAAATACCTCTCCATGCTTAAGTGAAAATCTAAATGGTCCCGAGTAAGATTGGTAAACACCGCCACATCGAAATCGCAGCCGTAAACCCGCTCCATATCCAGCGAGTGAGAGGAGACCTCTATCACACATGCCAGACAGTCGTTTTCTACCATCTCTGCCAGGTAGCGGTTGATGTCGGGAGCTTCGGGGGTGGTTCGCTCTGCTTCCACCAGGCGTTCGCCGATCCGATAGTCTATGGTACCTAACCGTCCTATCTTTCTCCCCCCTTGCTGGAAGATCGATTCTACCAGATAGGTCACCGTGGTCTTCCCATTGGTGCCGGTTACTCCAATGAGATACAGCCTCCGGCTCGGCTGATTGTAGAAGTTGCCGCTTATGATAGCCAGTGCCCCCCGGGCATTATCCACTATTGCCCAGCTCAGCTTTGACCCTATGGGGATAGCTTTCTGCTCGGATACAATGGCTACCGCTCCTCGCTCAATAGCTTCCGGTATGAAGTCGTTGCCATCGAAGTTATCCCCTCGGATTGCTACAAAAAGGTGCCCTTTGCCAACCTTTCGAGAATCATAGCTTATCCCCTCTATGGAGATATCAAGATTCCCCGCTAAATGGAAGCAGGGAACACCTTTTAGCAGCTCCTCTAATATCATCTTTTCTCTTCTTGAGGGCTATTTGACCACTCGACCCCTTCCCTCTCTCTCCCTGCCAGGATATTAGTAGCCACCAGGTGGGTCTGGTCCCTCTGACGAGGAGGTATGCGGAGATATTTGACTAATTGTTGGGCAATCTCCTTGAACAGGGGGGCGGCTACCTCTCCACCGTAATAGCTTCCTTGAGGCTCGTCAATTACTACAATCATGGCTATCACCGGGTCATTTGCAGGGAGGAACCCGATGAAAGAGGCGACATATTTATCAGGCCCATAGCGTTGGGCAACGGGGTCAAACTTTTGGGCAGTCCCCGTCTTGCCGGCTATTATATAACCAGGAAGTTTAGCAGCAGTGCCTGTCCCCCTTTCTACCACCGCTATCATTATGTTAAGGAGCTGTTGAGCTGTCTGGGGGGAGATTATCCGGCGCACAGGTGAGGGGGAGAACTCATTGAGTAGCTCCCCCCGGCGGGAGAGGACCTTTTTAACTACCCGGGGCTTCATCACATACCCCTCATTGGCAATAGCGGAAGCGATAGTTAGCAATTGCAGAGGAGTGACGCATATCTCCTGCCCGATGGATATGGAACCAACGGATACCCCTGACCATTTTCTAAAAGGAAGAACTATCCCCCCGCTCTCACCGGGAAGGTCAATTCTGGTCTTCTTTCCGAAGCCGTAGCGCTGGACATGATGGTAGAGCTTCTGTTTTCCTATTCTGCTGCCGATAATGATGGCGCCGACATTGCTTGAATATTCTATTATCTGTTTGGTGGAAAGGACCCCATAAGGTTTATGGTCCCTTATATAAGAGCCCGCCACCTCAATCCCTCCCTCACCGCAATAGAAATGGTCGTCAAGCCCTACCACCTTCTCCTCTAACGCCATGGCCAAGAGCAGGATTTTGAAGGTTGAGCCTGGCTCGTAGATATCGGTGACCGCCCTGTTTCTCCAGGAACTTTCAGAGTAGCGGGCGAAATTATTGGGATCGTAATCAGGCTGGTTGGCTATGGCAAGGACCTCCCCGCTGCGGGGATTCATTATCACCACGCTCCCCCCCTTTGCCCCGGTGGTGCGCACTGTCTCTGCCAGCTCCTTTTCGGCGATGTACTGGATTATGGCGTCGATGTTCACCACGATGTCGTTGCCTGAGGTAGCCTCCTTGCGGGTGATCCCTTCTGGGAGAAAGTCTCTCCTTTTCGCATCAATAAGGGTGAGCTCCATACCGGACTCCCCCCTTATCTCCCGGTCGTAGAGATGCTCCAGGCCGTTCAGTCCCTGACTGTCTACTCCTGCAAAGCCTATCACATGCGAGGCGAGCTTCCCCTGGGGATAATACCTCTTGTCCTCTTTGAGAAACCCTATGCCAGGTAGCTTCAGCTCCCTTATCTGCTGGGTGGGCTCGGGCTCTACTTTTCTCTCTATCCACACGAAGCTCTTATTACTGCGGAGACGCTTTTCCAGGATGGACCGCTTTACAGGAAGCACCTTTGCCAATTTCGACGCTGTCTGTGAGGGATTGGTGACTTCGGTGGGGAGGGCATAGATGGAGGTCATCTCCACATTGACCGCCAGCTCCTTCCCGTTGCGGTCGTAGATGCGCCCCCGCTTGGGATTGAGCTTTATGGTCCGTTCCCTCTGGATTTTCCCCCTCTGGGCTAATCTGTCACGCTGGTAGACCTGCAAAGAAACCAATCTCCACAATATCAGTCCCATCCAGATAAAGACAACCAGTATCAGGAGGGAGATTCTTATGTATGTCTTTCTTTTAACAAGGTTCATTTTTTATTCTCGGTATCCACGATTATGACTTGACTCTCTGCGGGTTCCTTCATATGGAGCCTCTCCCTGGCTATCCTTTCAATCCTGGCGGGAGACGAGAGGGAATCCTTCTCCAGCCGGAGGCGTTTGTTGGTTTCTAACAGCTCCTTCTGCAGCTTCTTCTGGTCGTTTATCTTATAGCCGTAATTGAGAGCTTCCATCTGGAACCAGAGGTAAAAAAGAAAAAACATCAGCACCAGAAGCCCCAGCAGGAGGAATTTGGTCATGTCCCTCTTCCGCCGGGTATCTTTTTCTTTCACCACCGGGAGGTTGTAAACATAGTGGTTCATGGCTGGCATCTCTTGGGGTGTGTTCCGCATCGGACTAAGCCTTAAGCCCCCGGGCTAAACCCTTTCTCCCACCCTTAGCCTGGCACTGCGACACGATGGGTTCTCCTCTATCTCTTCCGGAGATGGTCGTATAGGCTTGGATGTAAGGAGTCTGAGTATTTTCTTTGTGCCACAGCGACACTCGGGAAGCGAAGGGGGGCAAATGCAACGCCCGGTCAAGCTCCGGAAAGCCTCTTTCACTATCCTGTCCTCCAGGGAGTGATAACTCAGAATGACAAATCTGCCCCCCTTCGCTAACTGGGGAGCGGAGCTGAGGATAAACTCCCTCAGCCCTTCCAGTTCTCTATTTACCGCAATCCGCAGCGCCTGAAAGGTTCTGGTCGCCGGATGTATGCGGTAAGGGGGAGAGGTGGGCACCACCCTGGTTATGATGTCCCGGAGCTCTGAGGTGCGGCTTATTTTCTTCTTCTTCCGATGCTGGACAATGGCTCTGGCAATCCTGTTTGCCCACCTCTCCTCCCCAAATTTATGTATTATCCTTGCCAGCTCTCCCTGAGAGCGGCGGTTTATCAGCTCCTCGGCGGTCTCTCCACTGCTGGCATCAAACCGCATGTCAAGGGGTCCGTCTGCCATAAAGCTGAACCCCCTGCGGGGGGAGGCTAACTGGTAAGACGAGAGTCCGAGGTCAACCAGGACCCCATCCACCTGAGCGATCTTCTTGGCCATAAGAATCTCTGGCAGTTGCCTGAAGTCGGCAGCCAAAAGCTCTCTCCTACCGAAAAAGCTCTTCAGCCTCTCTTCGGCGATGGCAAGCACTTGCTTATCCTTATCCACACCTATTAGCCTCCCCCCGGGGGACAGAAGGTTTAAAATGCCTTCGCTGTGCCCTCCTTCTCCTACCGTGCAGTCAACATATAGACCATCCCCCTTCCAGACCAGAAGCTCCAGCACCTTTTCCAATAACACTGGATGATGGACCGCCTGGTCAAACATAGGTGACTTTCCTCCTGGATAGGGGATTATAACCTGACTTTTCGTCCCAGCTATTAGATGTTCAGCTCAGCCAGACGAGTCATATCTTTCTCGGTAAGGGGATGGGCTTTAATGTGCTCCTCATAGCGCTTCTTGTTCCACACCTCCAGATGCTTGACACTACCGAGCACCGCCACTTCTCCATCCATCTGGGCACTCTCCCTCAGAAGCGTGTGGATCAGCACCCGACCCTGCTTGTCCATGGCCGTCATCTGACCGAAGTAGTTGGTGCGACTGAGGAACTTTATCCTCACCGGTTCCATGGAGGGCAGCCTGGCTATCCTTCTCATCAGCTCCATCCAGACCTCCCGGGGATAAATCAGCACATTATCCCCGCTGAGACTGGTCACATAGAGCTCGGTGCCGTACTCCTTCTCAATGAGCTGCCGAAAGGCAGTGGGGATTTTTATCCTCCCCTTATCGTCTACCTTGGTGGGAAAATTACCCGTGAGCATTAACCCTTCTCCCTTAACAAGTCTATTCCAGCAAGCAGGAAAGCGAAATCAGGGACGAAAGTCCACTTTAGTCCACCAACAATGTTAGTATATCTTTTCCCCCTTTGTCAAGAGAAAATATTCATTTAATTGAATCTATTATCTCCTCTCTTTCTCTGTTGAGAAGGTCAAAGGGTCCCCGTTTTTCGATGCAGGGGCAAGAGCTGCGCTCAGGGCTTCTGGCTGAGCTCCAATAGCTGGGCAGAGAAGCTGTCCATTAGGGATTTGGAATCTGCCAGGAACTTCTCCCATCGCTCCTTGTTCCATATCTCTATGCGGTTGGAGACCCCGATGATGACCACCTCCTTGTCAAACTGGGCGTACTCCCGTAAATGCAAGGGGATAAGGATTCTCCCTTGCTTATCCAATGTGCACTCGCTGGCGCCTGAGTAAAAGAACCTCATGAAGTTGAGGACTTTCTCTTTGAGGATGGAGAGCTGCTGGAGTCTCTCTTTGAGCAGGTCCCATTCAACTGCCGGGAAAGCCACCAGACAGAGGTCGAAGTTGGTCACTATCAGCCGGTCGTCAAAATGGGACTGAAGCACCTCCCTGAAGGACGGCGGGATGTTGACCCTCCCCTTGGAATCGATCCTATATATATACTTCCCTTTGAACATAAAGGAGAACCCCCTGTAATGATGTAATCCGCATTACCAGCCTCAATTCATATCTCCCACTTTTCCCCACTCAAGCTCCATAGTACCCTTTCCCGCACCCCTTGTCAAGCATTTTTTTATAAAATCTCCACATTTTTCCCACTTCCGGCGCCCATTATGGTGAAAATGGTCAAGCCGCCGCCCCCTTCAGCACCTCTTTCGGCTTGCATATCCCTTTCGCTCAGGCTATAATGGAGGAAAATAAATGCCGAAAGCCGGGGTTACCTGAGGGGAGGCGGACTATTTTCTGTAATCCCCGCGGTCATTTCGGCAGAGGGAGGCAGCCATGAAGATGGGAATACTCGGCTTCCCCAAGGTGGGGAAGACCACCCTGTTTAACCTCCTCACCAGCTCGCAGGTGGTCACCACCAAATACTCCTCCGGGCTGGTGGAGCCGAATGTAGGCATCATCAATGTCCCCGAACCGCGCCTGGAGAAGCTCACCGAGCTCTTCCAGCCCCAGCGCACCATACTTGCCCAGATAGAGTATATTGATATTATGGGAGCGGCGGGCGGTGAGCTGAGGAAGAGCGCCTATTTAGCCAGTCTGCGACTGGCAGATGCCCTGACGCATATGGTGCGTGCCTATGAGGATAAGGAGATAGTCCACAGCGAGGGGGAGATTGAACCCCGGCGGGATGCCGCCCGGATGGATGCCGAGCTGATCTTAGCCGACCTCATGGTGCTGGAGGGACGACTGGAGAGTCTGGAGCAGACCATGAAGAAGGTCAAGAGCAAGGAGGATGAGCAGGAGCACGCACTGCTGCTGCGGTGCAAGGAAGCCCTGGAGAAGGAGACCCCGCTGCGGGAGGTGGAGTTCTCACCCGAGGAGGAGAAGATGCTGCGGGGGTTCGGCTTCCTCAGCGAGAAGCCGCTGCTGATTGTGGTCAACCTGGGGGAGGACGACCTCGCGCATTACGACGATTACCTCAAGCACTTCGGGCTGCAGGAGTGGACGGGGAAGAGGAGGGTGGCGCTGTGTCCGGTCAGCGGCAAGCTGGAGATGGAGCTGTCGCAACTGGAGGATGAGGAGCGGGGGGAGTTCATGAAGGAGATGGGGGTCAAGGAGCTCAGCACCGAGCGGATAATCCGCACCTCCTACCGCCTGCTGGAGCTGGTCTCGTTTTTCACCTACGCCGGGGAGGAGGTCAAGGCGTGGACCATAAAGCAGGGCACCTCGGCGCTGAGAGCCGCCGGGCAGATTCACACCGACATTGAACGCGGATTCATCCGGGCGGAGGTGATTCCCTACGACGAGCTGATCGCCCTCGGCTCCCTGAGCGAAGCCCGCCAGAAAGGTCTCCTGCGATTAGAAGGGAAAACCTACCAGGTCCAGGACGGCGATGTTATTTACTTTCGGTTTAGTACTTAATAGAAATACATGTAAGCATAAATTAAAATGGCAGATTGGCTCTCATTAGTTGGTTTAATTCCCTTAATTGACAGGATAAGGAAAAGACCAAAACTTGAAATAACTCCTAAACATGAGAAGTCCCATTTTTATCAAAAATATCAATTTAACGAATTAACTGGGAAAATAGGAAAGCCAATTGGCACTGTATTGGAATTTTGTCTTACTATCGAAAATAAGGGTAGGGGAGAAGCTAAAGTGAAACAATTCGATATAAAGATTAAGGATATAGATAAAAACTATATAGATATAAAACATATTGAGCTCATCAAGAAGAGAGGAAGAAACTCAGAATTTAGAACAATACCAAAATTTAGAACAAGCAAAGGATGGCAACTTATAAGCCCACCTAAGGAAATATTGGTAAAAGATAGTTACATAATAAGGATAGCAGCTGATGACCGAACCCATGAGGGATATTTATATTTCCCTAGAGAGGATAATATTCCGGAAAATAAAGAACAAATTGAATGTATTTTAAGACTTAAATATGGTAGAAAAAAAACTGAGGCAAAATTCAATTTAACTAGAAAGGATTGTTAGCCATATTATTAAGTAAGCCTTACATTTTTATTAATATTTCGAGGAATTGGGGGAGGGTTATATCGGAGAAAAGCTCCGGTCAGCTCACTAAATGGAGTCTTCTTGCAATGCGAGCTGCTGCGGCTGGAGGGGAAGACATACCAGGTGCAGGATGGCGATGTCATCTACTTCCGGTTTAGCACATGAGGATAATTTCCACAAATTATTGAAATATTTTTTGGTTTGAAATTATATTTTGGTTGAAAATGGTGATAGAAATAAGGTCAGAAGACGAGCTAAGAAAAAAAATCATAGAGTATTTAAAAGCAGATGAAGAAGTTATCAATGTTGATGATAGATGCAGTGGCATTGAATTTGGTGCTGATATCACATTTGAAAAACCTGATTAT
>NJBL01000055.1 GCA_005223145.1 bacterium (candidate division B38) B3_B38
GTGATTAAGATGCCAAGACACTTTCAAGTTTAATTTTCAAAATAATTCATTAAAAAATCTTTAAATTAAATCATCAAATTATTATAAACTAGATGAATTACATAAATTTACTCTGTGTAAGTATACCATATTTTATACCACCTTCCTCAAGAAGAGATGGTCTCAGGATGAATCTCTGCTATAATATGGAGGATGTATTTTACGGCAAGGGGAAAGCCCGTCAGGGGCTACTGAAGATTCGCCTTATTGGTAAAAAAAGTTGTTGTTAAAATATTATCTGTCATAGGAGATGAGCGATACTAAGAAAGAAGGAGGAAGAGCGTAATGGGGATAGACGAGCTGGTTATCACCGAAGCCATCACCCGCAGCTATATGGAGGAGTTTCTATCATCGCTGGAGTCGCAGGTTGCCATTGTGGGAGGGGGACCCAGCGGCCTGACCGCTGCCTACTACCTGGCGCAGAAGGGGGTGAAGACGGTCGTCTTCGAGCGGCACCTGAGCATCGGTGGTGGGATGTGGGGCGGAGGGATGACCTTCAACAAGATTGTCGTCCAGCCCGAGGCCAAGAAAATACTTGACATGCTCGGAGTGGCGTGCAAAGAGTTCGCCGAGGGCTACTATGTAGCCGATGCAGTGCAGTGTGCTTGCGCTCTGGGCTACCAGGCAGTTAAAGCGGGGGCGCGGGTATTCAACGCCATCGCAGTGGAAGATGTGGTGATGAGGGAGGAGCGGGTGGTGGGTCTGGTGCTCAACTGGACCTCTATAGAGATGGCCAGGCTTCATGTCGACCCCCTGGCAGTGAGAGCCCGCTGGGTGGTAGATGCCACTGGACACCAGGCTGAGGTCGCCCGGGTGGTGGAGGCTAAGGTGGGCAAGCTCCACACACCCCAGGGGAGAATCCTGGGAGAAAGGGCGATGTGGGCGGAGATGAGCGAGAGAGGGGTAGTGGAGAAATCGGTGGAGATATACCCCGGCGTCTATGTGGCGGGGATGGCAGCGATAACCGTCTTCGGCTACCCCCGTATGGGACCCATCTTCGGGGGGATGCTCCTTTCGGGGAAGAAGGTAGCCGAGGAGCTCATACGCAGGCTGGGAGAGGAGGGGAGGTAAAATTCCTCCAAAATCCTCTCCTGGTACAAACTTCTTTTTTCGAGCGGTGCAATGGGAGCATTAACCGTCTTCAAAAAGAACCGCTTAGCCCTGATGGGCTTGATAATTGTAGCAGGTCTGGTGGTAGTGGGGTTCTTTGCCCCTTATTTGTCCCCCTATTCGGTAAGGGAGCAGGACCTCCCCCACCGCCTGAGCAAGCCTTCCTGGAAACACCCCTTCGGCAGGGATGAGTTTGGGCGGGATATACTGTCGCGGGTCATCTACGGGGCGCGGGTCTCCCTCTGGGTAGGGCTAACAGTGGTAACCATCTCCGCCGCTCTGGGCATCCTTCTCGGGTCCATCGCTGGATACTACGGCGGGGCGGTGGATGAGATTATCATGAGGGTGATAGACATCCTCCTCGCTTTCCCCGGAATACTGTTAGCTATTGCCATGGCTGCCCTGCTGGGACCGGGGCTCAATAATGTCATCATCGCCCTGTCCATGATAAGCTGGGTGGCCTATGCCCGGCTGGTGCGGGGGGAGGTGCTCAAGGTGCGGGAGATGCCCTATGTAGAGGCAGCCAGAGTCATCGGCGCCTCATCTGCCAGAATAATCTTCCGCCACATCCTCCCCAATATAATGGCACCGGTCATAGTGCAGGCTACCCTGGGGATTGCCGGGGTGATTATCGCCGAAGCAAGCCTCAGCTTCCTCGGGCTTGGAGTCCAGCCACCTACTCCGAGCTGGGGCAATATGCTCAACGACGGAATGCTCCATATGATGGATGCCCCACATTTGACCATCTTTCCCGGGCTGGCTATTATAGTGGTGGTGCTGGGGTTCAATTTTCTGGGAGATGGTCTGCGAGACGCCCTCGACCCCCGAATGAAGACCCTCTGGTAGCTATAATATATAATCCGAATTCCTGAATACTCAGCTGATTTGTATCAGCTAACTCGACCTTGCCCTGCCCATCCTGCAGAGCTTGAAGCTGCTGTATGGCTGCCAACCCCCATTTTTGCTTTAGTAAAGGAGATGTTGAAAAGAATAGGGGAATAGGCGGCTGTCTCAGAGGGCACTTGCCAAGGTGGAATGTCCTCTTAGCGAGTGCCCCTCCTGCTTTTGCCTATCTCCCTGAAAAGCTACTTTTTACCAGAGTATTCTAAGTTCTGTGTAGTGAAGTCCTCGGTATAGCTGATGGTGATGTCCACTATCTCGCCATTTTCGTTCAGAACCGGAGTGAGCCTGGGCATGATTAAGGCAGCTTGGCTGGGGTAGTTTATGGCCTCTGTTCGCTGGATGACCTGGTCACGCCACTCTGTGTTTATCTTGATGCCGTAGGTGTTCACCAGCTCCTTTATCGCCTCATAGTCCCCTTCGGCTTTTATTCTCATCAGCTCTGCCAGAAGCTCACCTACCCCTTCCCTCATCATCTGCATATCCTTGACCACCAGGTAGACCTTACCATCGCGGGTAATCTCCTCAATAGCCCCCACTTTGTCCTTGAGGTAGTTCACAATCATGTGTTCACCCCGCATATGGTCCTCTTCCAGCCGGTCACCGGTCTTTATGCGGCGGAGCATCAGCAGGTCGCCCCGGGCAAAGGAGTGGTAAGACGCTTCGGCGCACTTGGAGCTGGGCAGTGCCCCTATCTCCACCAGTTTGGGGTCCCATATATGATAGAGGGCTACGACGTCGGCTCTGGCTTCTTCCATAGTAGAGTAATACTCTTTGAGATATTCGGAGGGGTCGGCAGTCAGTTTCTCGCTTACCTTGCCCGAACCGTGACCGATAATCTCGTGGAGGGCAATTAAGACATCCGAGGCAGCCGCCCCGTATTGACGTGACAGCTCCTTCTCCTCCTCAGTCAGAGCAAACTCATCGAGCACCCTGCCTGCTACCGCCTTTCTTCTCACTTCAACCGCATTGCTCAGCAGGAAATTCTTGCTCCCGTAGGTCTCCCTGATATCCTGGGCATTGGGGAGGTTGATGCCGGCGGGGCTGATGGGTCCCACACCACCTACGGCGATAAGCACACTGATAGCATTGGCTACCGGAATCTGGATTTCCTTCTTCTTATACTTTTCATCCCACGGCTGGCGGTCCTCAAAGTACTGAGCCTGGGCAGCGAGGTCCTTCATCATTTTGGTGGTCTTCTGGTCGACAAAGCTCACCAGTGCCTCATACTCCCCCTTAACTCCCCGCGCATCCTTGTAAACCTCAATGAAGCCGTTGATAGTGTCCACCACCGGGTCGTTCCCCACCCAGGCGATGTTGTACTTGCGGAAGTCCTCGGGGTCACCGCTCTTGAAGTAGCTTACGAGATGCTGCAGGGTCTCCTGCTGTCGGGGACCGGCGTAAGGTATGGCTTTCTCCAGATTGGAGATAACCTCGCGGAGCGGCTCGGCATATAAGCCGGGCTTTATCCCATTGGTGCCGGCACGGTATACCTGCTCCACAATGCGCCTGTCTATCTTGACCACCTTGGAGTTGAGGGGATATTTCTCCTTGTAAGCCTTCAGCTCGGCTTCGGTTACCCCCTCATAGAGGTTGTTGGCACTGCCGGTGATGATGTCCTGCCCCGGTGGGGGATTTTTATTGGTGACCATGGGCTCGTAGTCGGCATCGAAGATACTCCGGCGGAGACGTGCCAGCTTATCCTCCAGGGTCTCCCTTTCCTTTAGATAGAAATCAGCCCCATTGACCTGGGCAATAGTGGCGGCATTGAGGAAGTCCTCGTAGCTCACCTCGGGGACGAACTTGACCATGGTGCGGACATCATACTGGCAGGTATTAGCCCAGAAGAGCTTGGTGTAATCGGAAATCCCCTTGAGTACGGTGGGGTCTATCCCCTCGGGATGGGTGACAATTCCCTCCAGGATGTCCCGAATTTCCAGAGCATGCCGATGATTCTGGTCGTAGCATATGTCGCGCCCGGCTATGGCTGCCTGATAAAGATAATAGGCTAAAATCTGATCATTGACATCAAGCTGCTCAAATCCGTCGGCATAAAGCCTGACAATGGCGGTTTTGCCTACCTGTTCCAGCAGATATTCTCTGGGTGCTTCAGTAGGTGCTACCTCTTCTTTCTTGCAGGCGGGCATTATCAGCAGAGCGATAAAAAACCCTACCAATACAACCAATAAGCCTCTTCTTATCATTGTGTTAACCCCCTTTCCTTAAAGAGTTAATGAACGAAAACAAAACTTAGGTTATCACCTCCTTCCCGGTAAAGTCAGATTTCATTATACACTATTTAGGGTATGGGTGTAATCCTCAATTTTATTCCCCAAAAGGGTAATCCCATTAATTTAGTATTCTCCCCTCCGATTATTCCAAAAATATCTTTCGGTAGATGAGATTTGCTGCTTCTTTAAGAGACGACTGTGGCAGAACGAGCTTCACGCTGGCAGGCTGAGTAATGGTGCGCAGCGGGTGGAGGTCATGTTCCTTGAGAAGGGCGGACAGTCGTGATTGCAGTTTGGGTGGAGGGTTTTCGTGGCAGATGAGGCTGAGCTTGGCTAAACCGGTGCGGAGCTTTAGCGGGAGACCCACACGGTGCAGGGCTTCCAGCAATGAGGGATAGAAGATGTCCTCTCGAACCAGAAAGCTGAGCTCCATCCTTTCGGGGGGAAGGGACTCATGCCAGAAATGCGTTAAAGCTTGCTCTATTTGAGAAGTGGTTTTTTTCCTATCCTTCTCTGCGGGAGTAAAGGTGAGCAGTGCCAGTTCCTTCTGGTCGGCGATGCCGATAAACGGGAAATCTCCCTTCCGGGAGCGGGGTATTTTATGAACCAGAGTTCCCTCTTTCTGGGAGAAGGTAGAGCGAACCCGAAGGGGGAGGTTGCCCTTTAGGGCGGTTTTTATGGCCCGGGGATGAACCACTCGACAGCCTTCGGTGGCTAACTGCAGCATATCGTTGAAGTCTATCTCCTTCAGGAAGGGCGCCTCGGTAACCAGGGCTGGGTTGACCACTGCTACTCCCTCTACATCGGTATAAATCTCCACCATTTCTGCGGATATAGCCGCGCCAATAGCCACTGCCGAGGTATCGCTGCCACCCCGCCCGAGGGTGGTTATCTCACCCTTGCGGGTTACGCCCTGGAAGCCGGCTACTACCACCACCTTTCCCTCCCGGAGGTGGCGGAGAATGGGCTCGCTTTTTATTTCAGTTATCTCCGCCTGGCCATATTTCCCATCGGTGATGATTCCCGCCTGCCCGCCGGTGAGACCTATGGCGGGACAGCCCCTTGAAGACAGAGTATGAGCTATCAATGCGGTGGAGATTACCTCTCCGCAGGAGACCATCAGGTCGAGCTCCCGGGGGGATACCGGCTCGCCGGCAGCTTTGAGCAGCTCGATCAGGGTATCGGTGGCATAGGGGGATGGCTTTCTCCCCATGGCGGAGACGACAACCACTACCCCCTTCCCCTCTTGTACTGCTCGAAGGATATGTCCCAGGGCGAGGTCTCGGGTGCGGCTGTCCTTGAGGGAAGTTCCCCCAAACTTCTGCACTATAGCAGGCATAGGACTCTCCTCTAAGCTTTATGTTTGCTGCCCATCAAGGAACCCGCACCAGCTCCTCTTTGATGATGAGCTCGGCAATCTGGACGGCGTTCAGCGCCGCCCCTTTGCGGAGGTTATCAGCCACAATCCACAGGTTTATCCCATTGGGGATGGTATCATCTCGCCGTATGCGCCCCACAAAGACCTCGTCCCTCCCCGCCGCCTTCAGGGCTAAGGGATAGATGTTGCGGAAGGGGTCGTCCTCCACCACCACTCCAGGCGCCTTTGATAACAATTGCCGGAGCTCCTTCAGGGCGAAGGGTTTCTCGGTTTCGATATTTACCGATTCCGAATGCCCAACGACCACCGGGATTCTCACCGTGGTAGCGGTGACCTTTATGCTTTCGTCGAGCATCTTGTGGGTCTCGTGGACCATCTTCATCTCCTCTTTTGTGTAGAGGTTCTCCTGGAAGATGTCGATATGAGGCAGGGCGTTGAAGGCTATCTGATGGGGGTAGACTTCCCAGCTCAGGGTCTCCCCCTTGACATGGTCCCGTATTTGCTGCTCCAGCTCATCAACCGCCGCCTTGCCGGTGCCCGATACCGCCTGATAGGTGGAGACCACCACCCTTTTTATGGTATAGGCGTCGTGAAGGGGCTTCAGCACTACTACCATCTGGATGGTGGAGCAGTTGGGATTGGCGATAATACCCCGATGCCATTCAACATCCCGGGGATTTACCTCGGGAACCACCAGGGGGACCTGGGGGTCCATTCTGAAGGCGGCGCTGTTGTCTATCACCAGGCAGCCCGCTTTGTTGGCCAGGGGAGCCAGCTCCTTACTGGCCTCTCCCCCTGCGGAGAAAAAGGCTATATCCACGCCCCGGAAGGACTTCTCCTCAGCGGCGACGACACTTAGCTCTTCCCCGCGAAAGGTGACCCGCTCTCCGGCAAAGCGCGGGAGGTCCATCAGGGTGACCGAGTTTATCGGAAGGGAGGAGGCTTCCAGAATCCTTGTCATCTCGGTCCCCACCTTTCCCAGGGCTCCTACAATGGCGAAGTTATATTTTTTATTCATAGGCTTATCCCTCTGTTAACGACCCGATTTTCGGTTTACCATTCATCACCGCTCCCCTTTCTGATCAACTCACAGAGCGGCTGATCTCGAGAAGGTCGGAGAGAAGGGCAAAACCGGTCTCCTTTCTACCGGCGCCGGGACCGACAATGGTGACCTTCCCCAGCAGGTCGGTGGAAAAGGTCAGGGCATTGGTGATGCCGCCTACTCCGGCGAGGATGTCATCGAGGGGTATCTTCTCGGGAGCCACCTTTGCCCTCACCTGACTCCCCTCCCGCCGGAGGCTACCAATGAGCTTCCAGCGGCATTTCTTCCTCATAGCTTCCTGGATGTGGGCAGGGGTGATGTTGGTTATCCCCTCCCGGGAGACTTCCTCCACCTTTAGCTGGGTATTCATAAGGAGATTGGCTAAAATGAGGACTTTGGCTACCGCGTCCCATCCCTCGACATCGGCATCGGGTTTGGCTTCGGCATAGCCGAGACGCTGAGCTTCTGCGAGGGCTTCCTCATAGCTCAGCCCCTTCTCCATCTGGGTGAGGATGAAGTTGGTGGTGCCGTTGAGAATCCCTCTTACCTCAGATATCCGGGCCCCTTCCAGGTGGTTGAGGGCGAGGTTCAGGAGCGGGGTGCCGCTCATCACCGCCCCTTCAAACTTGAAGAAGACTCCCTTCTGACGGGCTAAATCCCGAAGCTCCCGGTAGGCTAACGCAGCCGGTCCCTTGTTGGAGGTGACCACATGCTTCCCCAGGGAGAGGGCGGTGCGGATGTGCGTCAGGGCGGGCTCCCCTGTGCGGAGGTCGGTATAGGTGACCTCTACCACTGTGTTAGCCGGGCTCTGGCGGATGGTTTTAAGGCTATCCCAACCTTTGTCGCCCTGCGGGTAGTCATTAATGCTCCCCTTCTCCTTTACCAGAGAGAGGAGGTGGGGGAGGTCTAATCCCCCAGGGTCGCAGACAGAGCCCTTAATGGAGTCGGACACGGCAACGACCGAGTACTCAAACCCATACTCCTCACGGAGCCACTTTCCCCTGTCAGCCAGTATCTCCGCCAGACCCTGCCCCACAGTGCCGAATCCGATGAAAGCGATGGTAAACTTCATCTTTCTGCTCCTATGAGTTTTTCAGACCTTTTTTAGAGCCTGCTCCAGGTCGGCAATAATATCATCGGGGTCTTCGATTCCCACGGATAAGCGAATCATGGTATCCTCAATGCCACCCTTTTTTCTCTCCTCGGGACCCATCTGCCAGTGGGTGGTGGCGGCGGGCTGAATGGCGATGGTCTTGGAGGTACCGAGATGGGTGGTGTGAACGCAGAGCTGCAGGGCATCGATGAAGCGCCGAGCATCGTCCAACTCACCTTTGATGTTGAAGGACATCAGGGAGCTGAAGGCTTTCATCTGTGTTTTGGCCACTTTGTGCTGGGGATGGCTCTCCAGTCCGGGATAGTTGACCGAGGCTATCTTGGGATGCTTCTCCAGGTAGCGGGCGATGGTCATAGCGTTGGAGCTGTGCCGCTCCATTCTCAGCGAGAGGGACTCCAGCCCCAGAAGACAGAGCCAGGCGTTAAATGGTGATAGGGAGGGACCCATATTTCGGTAACCTTCTCGCCGCACATGGGTGAGAAAGTCCTTTTTCCCCACAATAACACCGCTCAGGCTGGTGGAGTTACCGCTGATATATTTGGTGGAGGAGTGGTAAACGATGTCGGCACCCAGCTCGAGGGGGCGCATCAAAGCGGGGGTGCAAATGGTGTTGTCCACCACCAGGGGTATTCCTCTGGAGCGAGCCAGCTCCCCTACGGCGGGTATATCGCCAACAAAGAGCAGGGGATTGCTTGGGGACTCCAGATGTAAAAGGCGGGTCCTGGGGGTGATGGCTTTTTCCCAGGAGGAGATTTTATCGGGCTCGGTAGCCCATTTTACATTGACTCCCATTTTGGGCATGGTGGCGCTGAACAGCTGGAAGGTTCCCCCGTATATCCGATTGCAGGAGACTATCTCGCTCCCTTGTTCCACCAGATGGTGGACAATCATAAACAGGGCTGCCATTCCGCTGGCAGTCCCCAGCCCAGCCTCTCCCCCTTCAAGGGCTGCCATCCGCTTTTCAAAGGCAGCCACGGTGGGGTTATCTATTCTCCCGTAGGTGTAGCCCTCTATTTTATAGGAGTAGAGGTCGGCGGCATACTGGGCACTTTCGTAAGGGTATACCGCACTCTGAATAATGGGTACTACAATAGAGTTGTATTTTAGCGATTCCTCCCAGTCGAATCCGCCGTGCACGGCGAGGGTATCAAAGCGCCATTTTTTCATTACTCAGCCTCCTTTGTAAATCGATGGTTATAACATTGTATAAAGCAGGGATCATGGGAGAAGAATTTCCTCCAGACGCACCCTATTCTATGGGGAGCGTGGTCTCCTTTTTCAGGGGAGCCAGAACGAAGGAGGTTTTGATTTTGGCTATGCCGGGTACTTTGGTCAACTTCTCCATAAGGAAATTTCTGTAAGCGGGTATGTCTTGAAAGCAGACCTTTAACAGGTAGTCATCTTCTCCGGTTATATGGTAGCATTCCAGCACTTCGGGCATGCCGAGGATGGCCTGGTGGAATCTGGCAATGGCTCGGTCCTCGTGACGGGCGAGACTTACAGCAACAAAAGCGGTGGTTCCCCTGCCCACTGCCTGAGGGTTTATCAGGGTGATGTATTTTTCTATAATTCCGCTCTCCTCCAGTTTCCTGACCCTTTCCAATACCGTGGGGGGTGAGAGCCCTATCTTTTTCGCCAGCTCGGTATTGGTTATGCGCCCATTGCCCTGCAGTATTTCCAGTATCTTTTTATCAATATTATCCATTTTGCCTGATTTTTCTTCTATTATAAAATAAATAAGCATATCTGTCAAATATAATAAGCTCTTATTGACAAAATTTCTATCTAATGTATAATTCAGAGTGTTGAGGTGAAGACCCTGGTAGCAGGTTCTATTTAAATTATGATGACTAATATAAAATATTTCTTTACAATGGTGGGGAATTATGGTATAAAGATGAAGCCTTTAGGGGGTAAGGGTTGCCCCGGCTAGGAGATCGCAAAGCGGGGAGTTGTCGTGGCGTGAGTCGAGGAAACCTCTTTTTGGGTTCAAGGTTAGAACATACTACTACTCTTCCCTTTTAGCAACCCCATTGTCTTCGGTCAGCATCTGGAACTTTGAGGCTCTGGCTCAGAGATTCGGTGCAAGGGGTCAGAGGGAAGAAGGATATTTTTAAAACGGGTTTTTTATCTCTCAAAGGGGAGCGGAGATGCATAAGCCATGTTGGCAGTTTAATCACTGTCCCCCGGAGAGAAAATGCCGCTGTGCTGCCTATCCGGACCATGGTTACGACTGTTGGAATCTGGCAGGAACCTGGTGTGATGGTGTCTATCAGGCAAGCCGACAGGCGAAGCTTTCCTTCTGTCAGAACTGTTCGTTTTATCAGAGTGAGAATTGCCAAAAGGAAATTGAGCCTTCCTTTGATTACGGGCATATATTAGAACTCTCGCGGTTGATGGATGAAGAAACCGAGAGCTAAAGTCCCTCTTTCTTGTTAAGGAAGCTTCTTATCTCTCCCGATGGTAGATTATCTGACCACCTAAAAGGGTCATTTCTACTTCCGTATCCAGGATTTCAGGGGGCGGAACCTTGAACAGGTCGTGAGAGAGGACCACCATATCAGCCATCTTACCCTCTTCAATAGACCCCTTGATGTCCTCCTCAAATGCGGCGAAGGCAGAGCCCAGGGTATAGAGCCTGATGGCTTCTTCCAGGGTTAATCGCTGTTCTGGTAACCAACCTCCAGGGGGCGAGCCTTCAGGGGTCTGGCGAGTGACCGCAGCATATAAGCCGAGCATGGGGTTCAACGGTTCCACAGGCCAATCGGTACCCCCGGCAATCTTCACCCCGGCATCCAGGAAGGATTTCCACTGATAGGCATAGCGACACCTTTCTGGGCCAATCCTCTTTTCCGCCCAGTTCATATCGTCAATGCAATGGGAAGGCTGCACCGAGGCGATGACCTGCAGTTGACTGTATCGGCGGAGGTCTTCGGGAGGTACCACCTGTGCATGCTCTATGCGGAACCTCCTGTCCCGCTCCCCATTAGCCTTTATCATCTTCTCCACTGCGTTCAGCACCATATGATTGGCTTTATCCCCGATGGCGTGGCAGGCTATCTGCCAGCCAGCCTTGTCGACGGCGATGAACATCCTCTCCAGCTCCTGAGGGGTATGAATGGAGAGCCCACTGGTATCGGGGCGGTCGTTGTAAGGCTCGAAGAAGAGGGCGGTGCCGGCACCCATGGAGCCATCGGCGAAGACCTTTATCGCCCCCAGCTTGAGCATGTTGTCTCCGAAGCCAGTGCTGAAGCCGAGGGAGGACAGCTTCTCAAACTCCTCAATCCCCCTCCACATATAGATACGGACGGTCAGCCTCCCCTCCTTCCAGAGCTTCTGATAGGTGTCGAAAGCCAGGGAGTCGGTATTATCGTGGATGCTGGTCACTCCCAAGCGCTTCGCCTCGTCCATCGCTGCCTCTACTCCTTTGAGCCTGAGCTCAGCCGACGGTGGGGGGATGACCCGTTCGATCAGCTCCATCGCTCTGTCCATCAAGATCCCGGTAGGCTCCCCGGTGGTGGGGTCCTTGGCTATGGTCCCCCCGGGTGCGGAGGGGGTATCTCGAGTGATGCCGGCTAATTGCAAAGCTTTGCTGTTGGCCAGGGCCATGTGCCCATCGAGCCGGGAGACGAAAACGGGGTGGTCAGGGGTGAAGGGGTTGATAAGCTCCTTGCGGGGATGCTCTTTCACTGGCCATCGCTCATGGTCCCAATTCCCACCCAATATCCACTCGCCAGCAGGGAGGAAATCAGCCCTCTCCTTTATAAGGCGGGCGAATTGCTGAGCATCTCTGGCTGGGCGGAGGTCTATCCCCAGCAGCATCAGTCCGGCATCCATAAAATGGGTGTGGGCGTCAATAAAGCCGGGGAGGACCAGCTTTCCCTTGAGGTCGATCACCTGGGTGGTCTCGTCTATAAAGGGTTGCACTTGCTCAGTGGTCCCCACGGCGATTATTCTGTCCCCTTGGACGGCCACCGCTTCGGCTAAGGGTTGGTTTTCATCAACGGTCCACACCTTCCCATTTATCAGGGCGAGGGTTGCTCTCCCACGAGGTTTAATACTCTGTCGGCATCCCCCAATGATGAGGATTGCCAGAAAGATAGCTATTATGTATGGTTGAGCATAAATTCTTATCATTTTGCTATTACTCCTCAGATGAAAATATGGTTTCCATTATACTCAAAGACTAACCAATTATAGCTTCTTGTCTCTATCAAGGAAAGAGGAAATTGTAAAAAGCAGGGGTGCTTGGTACCTTGTCTTTTATGGTGGGTTTAACATTTGTAAAAAAATTCCTTGATTTTCTCTTTCCTATGGGGATAAAATTCAATACGCATCTTTAAAGAAGAGGGCAGTTTTATATTTTCCTGGAGGTGAGAGATGTTTGAGCTTGCTCAGGTGCGGCGTCAGTTTCCTGAGCTTTCTGCGGTCACCTATCTTAATAACGCCGCTCAATCTCTGATTCCCATCCAATCGCGCCAGGCATTGTTAGATAGCCTCTCCCACCGCTCTATGGTGTGCGAGGAGAGGATCAGGCTCCGTCAACTGACCGAGCTGAAGACCCGCAAGAATATTGCCCGCCTGTTGAACGGCTCGTGGGAAGAGATAGTCATGGTCACCAATACCTCCGAAGGTCTGAACATCATCGCCCAGGGTGCCTCCCTCAAGGAGGGGGATAATATAGTGGTTCCGGATAATGAGTTCCCCGCCAACCTCCTCCCCTGGCTCCATCTCAAGGAGAGCAAGGGGGTGGAGATGAGGTTGGTGCCCAGCCGGGGTGGGTTTGTCTTCTTAGATGATATAAAAAAGTATGTCAACGCCCGCACCAGGCTGCTTGCCCTCAGCCATGTCGGCTGGGTTGATGGCTTCCGCCATACCCTGCAGGAGATAGGCGAGTTTTGCCAGCGGCGAGGGATTATATTTGTGGTCGATGCCATCCAGTCGGTGGGTGCTTTGAACATTGATGTCAAAGAATGCAAGGTATCCGCCCTCACTGCCGGGGGATATAAATGGCTCCTCTCCCCCTGCGGGACCGGCTTCCTTTATATTGACCAGGAGCTTCTGAGCTCTATTAAGCCCACTTACCTCAGCTATCTCAGCATCAGCACCGAGCCAGAGGATTTCCAATTCCAGATAGACCTCCGCCCCGATGCCTCTCGCTTCAAGCTGGGTTCTATTAACGATATGGGGATAGGGGCTATGGAGAAGTCGCTGGAGCTGATTCTCTATCTGGGGATGGAGCAGATAGAGAGTTATCTCCTGAGTCTGACCGACCTATTAGCAGAGGGGCTTCAGAAGAAAGGCCACCGCATTGTGAGCCATCTCGACCCCGCTCATCGCTCCTCCATTCTCACTTTCGAGGCGAAGGGGGATGCGGTAGAGATTTATAACAGGCTGCAAGACCATCAGGTCATTGTCTCGCTGCGCCGGGGCTGGCTCAGAGTCTCTCCCCACTTTTACAACAGCGAGGAGGACATCGCTCGCCTGTTAGAACATCTGTAAGCTAAGGATTACCTCTTTTTCTCGATGGTCACCATCCCCCCTATCTCCAGCACCTTGATATAATTCTCCACATCGGTCAGAGGAATGGGACGGTATTCGGCGCTGACGATGTTTCTGATGTCCAGAATGTTCCTCTTGTTGTCGATGAGATTGCGAATCTCAAACTCCTCATCGGAGCTCAGCCGGTAGGGAGGAAGTTCCTTGCCCCGGAGCCGCGCCCCGAAGGCGAAGATATTGAAAACGCCCTTCATCTCCTCGGTGCGCACGGGAACCAGCTTAGCCAGCCTTTGCTCCTCATCGGTGATGGTGACTCTCTTCATCTCCGCGCCCTTCTGCGCTGCCTGCATGGCGTAGTGAGCCTGCAGGTCTTCCTGGTCGAACTTCTCCTTTGAGGTGAGGCTGCGGATGACCTGGTCCAGATAGGAAGCTATCTCCTTGCTGCCCTTGATGAAGAACCTGACCGACTCCAGCGCCGCCACCTCTTGCAGGTAGCTCTGATGGACGATGTTCTTAGCTTCCTTGTAAGCCTGATAAAGCTCCTCGGGCTCGGCATACCTCAGCGTCTCCAGGGCTCGCTTTTTGTCGAAGCCGATTCGCCCCAGAGCGCGGCTGCTGCATTCGGAGATGAGGTCGAGCACCTGGCGGTCGGAGGCGGTAGTCATAAACAGGGCGGAGGCTGCCGAGATGAAGGATACCCGCTTGAGCTGGGTGGGGTCGGATTTATCGGGCGTATCCTTGTGGCTGTGATACCAGAGGTCGGGCCAGGCAATCAAAAACGCCGCCGGCACCCCTATCCCCCCGTCGAGGAGGACTATATGGTCGCTGGCTCCGTAGTAGCGTTCGATATTATAGTAGAAGGGGTCACGGGTTCCGTTGGGCGAGAGGATGGGCTTGGTAAATCCTAAGGGGCGGTTAATTATCGTATCGCGGTTGGTCTCCCCCACATACTCGATGAAGTGCTCCAGAACATCGTTGAGGAAGCTGGGACGGGAATAGGGTGTTCGATAAAGGTGGAAGCTGCTATGGTTCAGCCTCAGGCTCTCGCCGACCATATCCTCATTGATGCAGGCAAACCACCTGCTGGCTATCTCCGGGTGGCGCAGGATGTAGGCTATGGTTCCCTCTATCTCCTCAACCCAGAGGAAGCGGATGGAACGGCTGGGGGGCGGGATTTTTCCCTCCTTGACCAGCTTGTTGATTACCCGGGCGGCTTCCAGGATGGCGACACAACCGCTTTTGTTGTCGTTGGCTCCCTGCTTGGCAGGCCCTTCAAAGAGATGGGCGGTGAACAGGAGCTCCTCCTCCGGGAAGTCCTTTCCGGGAATGAGGGCGGTGACCACATCCATATGAGCGGGGTATGTGGTGGTCTGGCAGCGGGCGTGGAGGACAATCGTCTCCCCTCGCTCCAGACGGGTGCGGAGCATGTCGTTCATCCGGGCGGAGATGACAAAGGCGAAGGTGGGCTGCGTACCCTCTTCAGCTTCTACGGGCATAAAGCCCCCTATCGAGTTCCAGCCCACCTGGTCGGGGTCGAATTCGGGATGGCTGGAGCTGGAGGTCACCACCCCCAGGGCTCCCATCTTCATCACGGCGATGGAGTGCACACCAGATGCGGAGCCGGTGGCCAGGACAATCTTTCCCTTGACATCCTTACCCATGTAATATCTTATATTGTTGCCCGGACCGACATAGACCAGCTCCCCGATTGCATCGGAGGTGCGGCTTCCGGTAGCCAGGCAGGCGGGTATATCCTCCAGGCAGGTGAGCTTGCGGTGCTCGGGCTCCACCATCCACAGTTCGGCACTTTCGGCGTCCCAGTGCTCTGTTCTGAAGAGAGGGGGGAACTTCTCGATGGCTGCTTCCTCAATGCCGTATTCCTTGAGCTTCTTGAGGATGAAGTCGGCTTCGTAGAAGGTGCCCTCATACTCCTCGGCGGTGCGGTTGCGGTTGACACCGGACAGGAGTATTTCGTTCTGGAAGGGGATGTCGCCGGAGACCTCGTTGATGAGGAGGTCTATGAGCTCCTCGGGCAACAGGGGGTTGGGCTTGACTACCCTCTGCTGGGCTAATCCCTGATGGGTGACAAAGAATAATAATATGGCTATTGCCAGTAGCTTGACATAACGCCTTGAACTTTTCATAAAAGTTCACCTCCTTATGTAAATAAGCACCTATTTAATCCCCTTAGAGTAATCCCGATGGTTAGCTATGTAAAGACGCTCTGAATCCCTTGAAGGTTCCATAGCCCTTTTGTCTCCGTTCATTTTAGGGGACAGTGCGTTGAAAGTCAAAGGGTTTCCTCAGCGGCTTAAAAAAATCTTGACTTTCCGAGGGAAAATATGCTATACAAAATAAAAAGTGCCTCTGTAGCTCAGTCGGTAGAGCGAGGGACTGAAAATCCCTGCGTCGGTGGTTCGATTCCGCCCGGAGGCACCATTTTTGTTTTAGAGGATCATAGAATTTGAATCCCCCTTATAAGTTCCTGCACAGGGGAGATAATCTGATTTTCCAAGACCTTCTACTCATTCATTAATTACAACTTTCATTGAAAGATAAGTCCTCTTGCAATAATTAGTTTAGGCAGGAAATAACTAATACTTAGGTTATTTGTTACATTTCTTGAACAAGGCCCAAGTAACTCCGTAAAGAGCGCTTGGTAAATGTCCACAATTGATTAGATGATGATCTTTATATTCTACAATCCACTTCTTGATTACTACGCAACTTTGCGCCTCTGCAAATTTATAGTAAGAATCTTCATTTTCTTCATCAGACTTTGCCGGGTCAAATGCCTTGTTTACGCATAATCCACTCCAACCTTCATAAGCCAATACGTATTCTCCTTTCTCTCCTGTGCCAATTTCATCTGAAATTTCTTCTAAAGTATTCCAAACCCAGTTCCAAATTTCATAAGATATCTTCGCTCTTTTTGGATTTACCTTTCTTATCTTTTTGCCTACTGTGGTTTAGTGCAAAGCATTCTTATTGTGCTTTTGAGTTTCTCCTTAGATAATAGATGAGGGAACCGTAGAGAATATTTATCATCTTCTTGGCTTACTATGCTGAGTAATTCGTGAGAAAGAAAAATTAGAAGAAGAGATTAAAAGAAGGGGCAAGAAAC